>WJMR01000085.1 GCA_014727845.1 Ignavibacteriales bacterium | reverse complement strand
TCCTACGACTACGCGATTCCTTCCGAGAAACGGATTTCACCGAGGACGTTTTCGAGTTGATCGGCGAACGATATCGTTCGGGGAAAACTGTGAAGGAAAGCTTCCGCGACCTCCTCTTCGCGTTATTCGATCGCTTCGGATTGATCGTCTTCGATCCGCGAGACCCCGCCGCAAAAGCCCTCGCCAAGCCCGTCGTTCTTGACGAACTGCGCGACTACCGAGAACGCTCTCGCGAGTTGATTCAAGTTTCCGCGGAACTCGAAACCGTTTACCACGCGCAAGTGAAGATCCGCCCCGTCAACCTCTTCATCGAGTCGGACGGCGGCAGGTATCCGATAGAACCCGCGGGCGACGACGGTTTCAAAATCAAACGGAAACGCACGCGCTTCACGGCCGACGAACTCGCCGCGATGGTCGAGGAATCCCCCGAACGGTTCAGCCCGAACGCGCTACTCCGTCCCGTCGTTCAAGACTATCTCTTCCCGACCGCCTTCTACGTCGCGGGTCCCGCCGAGATAAGCTATTTCGCGCAGGCGACGCGACTCTATCGGCTCGCGGGCGTCTCCGCGCCGATTATCTATCCGCGCGCGTCGGCGACGATCCTCGAACGCAACGTCGAATCGACGTTGGAAAAATACGGTTTCTCGACCCTCGACGTGTTCGTTAAACAGGATGCCTTGAAGGACGAGATCGCGCAAGGGTTGTCCGAGGTGGACGTCGAGAAGGAATTCGGCGCGGCGAAGGGCGACATAGAGGCGGCGATGGAAAACTTACGGAAGATCGTGGCGGAGATAGACCCGACGGCGGCCGGCATGACCGACCGCTACAAGCAGAAGATCTTTCACTATCTCTACGAATATCAAGGCAAGACGCTGGAGGCGCAACGGCGCGTCCACTCAACCGCGCTCGGCAAGATCGATCGGGCGATCAATCAACTTCTACCGTTCGGTTCCCTCCAAGAACGCGAGATTAACTTCTTCTCCTACGCGAACAAGTACGGATTGAGCTTGCTCGACACTCTCTATCAAGAACTCTCGATCGACGCCTTCCGACACCAAATCGTTTCGCTCTAACCCGACGTTTCGGCGCTTACGCCTCGCCGTCTAAAAATATCGACCGCTCGGTGTCGTAGTCGAAATAGTGCGCCATATTCATATCGAAGTAGAGCTTCGCCTCGGCGCCCGGCTCGGGATTCGTCCGCGTCGATACGCGCGCCGTGATTTGCGAACCGTCCACCGTGAAGTAGAGGTAAATCTCGTTGCCCATCGGCTCGACTACCTCGAGCGTGGACGCAACCTCCTGATACGAGCCGTTCGCGTCGCGCGTCTCTTCGTCGTAAATGTCTTCGGGACGAATGCCGAGCCAGATTTTCTGATCGACGAACTTCTCCAAACCGGCTACGTGCCGGTCGGCGACGTCCGCGTTCAAACCGCCCTCGGTACTAACAAAACGCAATCCGTCTTGACGCGCGATCTTTCCTTCGACGAAATTCATCGCCGGGCTTCCGATGAAGCCGCCGACGAACTTGTTCTCGGGATGGTTGTAAAGTTTGAGCGGCGAGTCGATCTGCTGAATGAAGCCGTCCTTCATCACGACGATTTTCGTTCCCATCGTCATCGCCTCGGTCTGGTCGTGCGTCACGTAGATCATCGTGGCGCCGAGGCGGTGGTGGAGCTTCGAGATTTCCGTGCGCATCTGCACGCGCAATTTCGCGTCGAGGTTGCTGAGCGGCTCGTCGAAGAGGAAGACTTTCGGCTTCCGAACGATGGCGCGACCGACGGCGACGCGTTGCCGCTGTCCGCCCGAAAGCGCCTTCGGCTTCCGATGGAGATAGGTGTCGAGTCCGAGAATCTTCGCGGCTTCGTTCACCCGCTTATCGATCTCCTCTTTCGGATACTTGCGAAGCTTCAAGCCGAACGCCATGTTCTCGGCGACCGTCATATGCGGATAGAGCGCGTAGTTCTGGAACACCATCGCGATGTCGCGATCCTTCGGCGAGACCTCGTTGACGCGATGATCGTCGATGTAGCAGTCGCCCGAAGTGATCTCCTCGAGCCCGGCGATCATGCGAAGCGTCGTCGATTTACCGCATCCGGAAGGACCGACCAACACGACGAACTCTTTATCCTTGATATCCACATTGACTGCGTTGACGGCGACGACGTCTCCGTCAAAAACTTTGGTAACGTTAACGAGCTTAACTTCGGCCATTCTTCTTCTCTATTATTCCAATAAGGGCTACTCTGAAATTGTCGTCAATTGACGAAGGAAATTGGGGTTTGAAATTTTCACGCAGTCAAAATTATCAATTTTCGCGTCGCCGTCCAAACGGGAGAGTAAAATTGCGAACGCCATAGCGACGCGGTGATCGCCGAATGAGTCGAGCGTCGCGTTCGGAGTGGTCGGTTCGCCCGCGACCAGAAAGCCGTCCGGATACTCCTCGACCTCGTAGCCAAGACGTCGGAAGTTCTCGCACATCGCGGCGATGCGATCGGACTCCTTGACGCGCAACTCCTCGACGCCGCGCACGACGAACTCGTTTTCGGCGAACGCGCCGACGACCGAGAGAATCGGGATCTCGTCGATGAGGTTCGCGGTCGCCTCGTCCGGAATTTCCACATTACGCAACGCGCCCGACTTCACGACGAAGTCGGCGTACGGTTCGCCGGCCGCCGCGCGCAAATTCTCGCGCCTTACGCCCGCGCCCATCTCTTGGATCGCGTCGAGGAACGCGGTGCGCGAGACGTTGCATGAAACGTCGCGAAGTAGCAAGTCCGCCTCGGGAGTGATCGCCGCGAGACCGAGAAAGAACGCGGCGGTGGAAACGTCCGCCGGCGCGTAGTATTCTTTCGGATCGGGGTAGTACGCCGACGAGGAGAAGACGATCGTCTCGTCGCCGTCGCGTCGCGTCTCCAAACCGAGCATCGTCTCGGTGTGGTTTCGCGTCGCCTTTTTCTCGATCACCTTCGTTTCCGCGTCCACGTGCAACCCGGCGATGAGCGCGGCGCTTTTTACTTGAGCGCTCGCGACGGGCGATCGATAGTCGATCGGTTCGAGACGTTCCGGGGGCGCGATCGTCATCGGCAATCTTCCGCCCTCCGCCGTCTTGAACGTCGCGCCCGTTTTTTCGAGCGGATCGACGACGCGGCCCATCGGTCGGCGGGAAAGCGACTCGTCGCCGACGATCGTCGTCGAAAAGGGCTGCGCGACGAGCAAGCCGGAGAGCAAGCGCGCCGTGGTTCCGCTGTTGCCCGCGTCCAGCGGGGCGTTTGCTTTGCGGAATCCGCGAATGCCCGCGCCGTTCACGACGATCTCTTCGGCGTCGTACGCAAACTCGACTCCGAGCGCTTCGAGGCAACGAATCGTCGATCGGACGTCCTCGCCGTCGGAAAGGTGTCGGAGCTTCGAAGTCCCCTTCGCCATCGCGGCGAATATCGCGGCGCGGTGCGAAATCGACTTATCACCCGGCAACGCGAGCTCTCCGCGAACGCGTCGAATCTTCCTAAAAGTTTGGCTCATTTCTCGCTCCACCGATCGATCAATTCCGTTAGCTCCTTTTCTCCGAGTTGCGGTTCGTCGTACATTCCCGCCTCTCTCCGTTGCCGCACCGCCTCGTAAAGAATAATCGCGGCGGACACCGAGACGTTTAAGCTTTGCACGAAGCCGTACATCGGAATGGCGAAGACCTCGTCGGCCGCGGCGATCGCCTCTTCCGACGCGCCTCTATGCTCGTTGCCCAAAAGGATAAGCGACGGCTTGGCGAGATCGAGGTCGTAGAGATTCTTCGCGCCCTTGCGCAGCGCCGAAACGTAAACGCGGAAACCGCGCTCTCGGTATTCCTCGAAACACCTCGTCGCGTTTTCGTGGCGCTCTCGCTCGATCCATTTATACGCCGAGGCGCTGGACTTCTTACCAATCTTCGGAAACTTCTCGATGTTGTAGATCAACGAGACGACGCGGGCGCCGGCAGCGTCGCACGTGCGGAAGACGGCGCTCACGTTGTGCGGATCGTGGATGTTCTCGAGCGCCAGTCGCAGTGTCGGTTGCGTGGCGCGCGCCGCGCCGCTTATTCGACGTACTCGTTCGGGGGTGCGGGTTTCCAACACGAGGCGTTTGCGTTACCGTTTTTTGAAAATCAACTTATACACTTTTCTCGCGCTATCGCCGCGCGCCTTATCCGTCTTCATCTCGTCGTTCTCTCCGAGCCCAAGATAGAACCTCGCCAACTCGGTCGCCTTGTCGATCGCCTCCTCCTCCGTCGGCGCCCACGTTTCGCATCCGCGCAAGCTCGGCGTCTCGGCGGTGAAGCCGTCGTCGGTTTTTTGTACGATGAGGTCGAGAACCATAGTCGGCGGGTCGCGCTCCTCGATTCACCGGATGTCGCGTTCGTCGAGCAGGATCCTCACACCGGCGCTCGCGCCTATTCGCTCGGCGCCCGAGGCGATCATCTTCTCGGCGTCGGCGCGCGTTTTCACGCCGCCCGACGCTTTGACGCCGACGGTCGAGCCGACGACGTATTTCATCAACGCCACGTCGGCGGCGGTGGCGCCGCCTTTGGCGAACCCCGTGGACGTCTTGACGAAATGCGCGCCCGCCTCTTTCGCGACGACGCACGCCTTTACTTTCTCCTCGTCGGATAACAGCGAGGTCTCGATAATCACCTTGAGGATCGCCTCGGCGCGTTTGCATTCCGTCGCCACCGCTCGAATTTCGTCGAAGACGTATTCGTAGTCGTCGCTCTTCAGCCGTCCGACGTTAATCACCATATCGATTTCCGTCGCGCCGTCGCGCAACGCTCGCTCCGCCTCGACGCGCTTAACGTCGGCGCAGTTGGCGCCGAGCGGAAATCCGACGACGACGCACACGGCGACGCCCGTTCCCTCGAGCTTATCGGCGCAGAGGCGCGCGTGGCACGGGTTGACGCAGACCGACGCGAACCGATATCGCGCCGCCTCCTCGCACAACCGCACGATTTCCTCCGGCGTTGCCTCCGGCTTCAGCAACGTGTGGTCGATCATCCTCGCCAGTCGCTCGTCCGTCAGCTCCTCCCCCACGCCGGGTCCCGCCGCGACGCGATCGGCGCCGGAATCGACGATGGCGCGCACCGCGCCCGGCTGTTGCACGACGTTCTTCTCCCACGCGTCGCACGACTCGTGGCGGCAGTAGAACTCGTTGAGCGATTTTTCCAGAAACACCCGCGAGACGACCTTATCAATCAACGACGGCATAGCGCCACCCTATTCCCCGCAAATCTGTTTACACGCTTTCATCGTGTTGCTCATAAGCATCGCGATGGTCATCGGTCCGACGCCGCCCGGCACGGGCGTGATGAACGACGCCTTCTCCGAGACGTTCTCGAAATCCACGTCGCCCGTAAGTCGATAGCCGCGTTTCTTCGAGGCGTCCTCGACGCGGTTCATCCCGACGTCGATCACGACCGCGCCCTCCTTCACCATGTCGGCGGTCACAAATTCCGCGCGACCGATGGCGGCGACGAGAATATCCGCCGTTCGCGTGATCGCCGCCAAGTCCTCCGCCGCCGAATGCGCGACGGTGACGATCGCGTTGGCGCGTTCCTTCTTCTGCACCATCAGCGCCGCGGTCGGTTTACCGACGATGTTGCTCCTACCGACGACGACGAGGTGTTTGCCTTTCGTCGGAATCTCGTAGCGCGCCAGCAGCTCTTGGATGCCGCTCGGCGTGCACGGCGCGAGAGCGTCGTCGCCGATCATCAGGTTGCCGACGTTGATCGGATGGAACCCGTCCACGTCCTTCCGAGGATCGATCGCGTGGATCACGGTCTTCTCGTCGATGTGATCCGGCAAGGGCATTTGGACGAGGATTCCGTGATAGGCGTCGTCGTTGTTGTAGGCGTTCACGAGATCGAGCAACTCCTCCTGGGTGATGGACGCGGGGCGCGTCTCGATCTTGGAAACGTATCCGATCTCCTCGCACGCTTTCCCTTTGCCGCGCACGTACGTGTGGCTCGCGGGATCGTCGCCGACAAGAATAACGACCAATCCCGGGATCGTTTTCCCTTCGGCGCGTCGTCGTTCGGTTTCTTCCTTAATTTCCGCGCGGATATCCGCCGCTATTTTTTTGCCTTCAATCAGTCGCATCGTTCGCTTCTCGCTCGTTCGTTTTCTCGAATTCCGGGAAAAATATTCTCTCAATAGAATTGCAAAGCCCCGTCGTCGCGTCGAAGGAGAGCGCTACGCCCGTAAGGTGGGAGTCTTCCTTCGCCGTTTCGTATTTTTGCGGCGTTTGATAGATAAAGCGATTGATCGCGGCTTGCGCCTTCATCCCGATGACCGACTCGTACGGTCCCGTCATCCCCGCGTCGGTGATGTAGCCCGTTCCGTTCGGGAGGATACGCTCGTCCGAGGTTTGGATGTGCGTGTGCGTCCCGACGATAGCGCTCACTTTCCCGTCCAAGAATTTCGCCAGCGCTATTTTCTCCGCCGTGGCTTCGGCGTGGAAATCGATGAAGAAGTACTTCGCCTTATCCTTTAACTTCGCGAGCGCCCACTCGGCTTTCCGGAAGGGGCAATCAATCGTGGGCATAAACGTCCTACCCTGCATACTTATTACCGCAAGGTTCCCTTTCGCATGCTCGTGGATATAGTACCCGTTTCCCCGCGCGCCGAGGGGATAGTTGAGAGGCCGAAGCGCGCGCGGCTCTTTCTGGATGTAATCTTGCGATTGGTGTTTATCCCACGTGTGGTTGCCGCCCGTGAGGACCGTCGCGCCGAGTTCGAATAAAACCGACGCCTCTTTATGCGTAACGCCCTTTCCGTCGGCGACGTTCTCGGCGTTCACCACGATCACGTCCGGCTTGTGCTTTTCGACAAAGCTCGGCAGGTAGGTACGCACCATTTCCAAGCCGGGCTTCCCGACCACGTCTCCAACGAATAATAGCTTTAAATCGTCCATAAACCTTTGAAAAAGAATAGGAAGATACCCAATTCGGGCGTAAGATTAAAGCCGAGCGGGCGCGGCGATTAGATGAACAGCAGAAGACTCACCGCCATCACCAACATGCCGGCGACGACGCCGAATATCGAGTAGTGGTGCTCGCCGTATTCCTCGGCGGCGGGGAGGAGCTCGTCCAACGAGATGTACACCATAATGCCCGCCACGCCCGCGAATATCGCGCCGAATACGACGTCGTTCATAAACTGATAGATGACGAGGAATCCGATGAGGGCGCCGACCGGCTCCGCCAAGCCCGAGAGGAAGGACAACCAGAACGCGCGCTTCTTGTCGTTCGTGGCGAAATAGACGGGCACGGAAACGGCGATTCCTTCCGGAACGTTGTGGATGGCGATGGCAACGGCGATGGCGACGCCGAGCGTCGGGTCCTTAAGCGCCGCGGTGAAGGTGGCGAGTCCCTCGGGGAAGTTGTGGATGGCGATGGCGAGCGCCGTGAACGTGCCGGTGCGCATCAATCGGGAGTAGTCTTGCCGCGGTTTGTCTCGGTCGATCTCCTCGACGCGACGCATTTCGTGCGGGTTCTCGTGGGAGGGAACAAACTTGTCGATCAGCGCGATGACCCCGACGCCGCCGAAGAACGCCGCCACCGTCGCCCAGGATCCTCCTACCTCGCCCAGCCCCGCGATCATCGCGTCCTTCGCCTTGAAGAATATCTCCACCAACGAAACGTAGAGCATCACGCCTGCGGAGAAGCCGAGCGCGACGGCGAGGAATTTCGTGTTCGTGCGTTTCGAGAAGATCGCGATTACGCTGCCGACGCCCGTCGCCAACCCGGCAAATAGCGTGAGACCGAACGCGACGGCGAAGCTGTGGAAGTCTATTGAGTCCATGCGGGGATGTCCGAAATTCGTGCGTGTCAATCAAAGCGTACCCCAATATACGCAAGCGTGGGAAGGAAATCGACCCATAAAAAACGAGCCGCCGATCTTTCGACCGACGGCTCGCGAAGTTCATCCGACGCTCTTACGAGAATCGGATCGACGCCCGTTTAGAAACCGAGCGTGATATCGAAGACGTGGTTGCCCGAGTAATACTCGAAGTGGCGATACGCGTAGCCGACTTCGACGGTCGAGCCGCCCATGTCGTACTTCACGCCCGCGCCGCCGCTGTAGCTATAGGCGTAGTTGTCGTCTTCGGGGGAGAGGACGTAGCCGCCGCGGGCGAAGAACATCCCGTCGTAGCCGTATTCCAATCCCATCCGATACTCGTCCTCGGCGAAGTTGTTGTTCTGGAAGTTGGCGAGCACTTTCACTTGGTTCACTTCCGCGAACACGGGAGCGTACGCCAATCCGATCTCGAACGTCGAGGGGAGCTCGAACGCCGCCGCTTCGGCTTTATAGTATTGCGGCGGGCGGTTCAGGTCGTCAACGGCGGCTTGGTAGATCAAGCCCGAGCCGTCGTATTGCATTTGCGGTCCGAGGTTCTTGATCGCGACGCCGAAGTTAAGACCTTGCATATCGGCGAGGTTCCGATAGATGATGCCCACGTTGAAGGCCATCCCGTCCGCCGAGACCAAGTCCATCGTCTCGGAGATGTAGGTCGCCGTCACGCCGACGGAGATATTTTCCGTCAAGAGTCGGGCGTAGGTGACGCCCGCCGTGAGGAACTGCGGCGTAAAGGTCGCGCCCGTTCCGTCGGGGTGGAGCGTCGTGGTTTTATCGATCTCGCCGATCGAGAGCGATTTAATACTGAAGGCGAACGTGCCGATATCCTCGGCTTTCGCCGCCACGGCGCCGTACTCGACGCCGAGGTCGAAGATGTATTCCATATGCGAGAACGTCACGTCCACCGAGTTGTCGGTGAGCGGAACGCCCGCCGGATTCCAGAACAGCGCGTCGATGCCCGACGTGGCGGCGATGTTCGATCCGCCAAGCGCGATGCCGCGCGCCCCAACCGGAATCTGCAACTGTACCGCGCCCGCGGTGCCGACGCGGTCGCCGCCGCCGGCGAAGACCGTTTCGGCTCCCGTCAATAGTAACGCGGTAACCAGAGCCATTTTTAATACGCTTTTCATTACAAACTCCTAGCGTTGTTGATAATTGCTTCTTAGAATCTGTCGAGGATCTGTTGCTCTTGAATGATCGCGAGTTTCAGGATCTTCGTCTCGTCGAGGTCCGGCATATCGATGTACGCGATGTACAAGCCGCTGGCGACCGGCAAGCCCGATTCGTTGGCGAGATCCCAACGTTGGAACTGGCTGTCGCTCTCTTTCTCGATCTCGCGGACTTGGATGCCCGCCAGGTTGAAGATTCTGATCGTCGCTTTCCTCGGCAGATGAGTGAACGTGACGAAGCGATTATACTTGTTGATCTCTTCTGAGTTAACCGCGTAATACGGGTTCGGATATACGTTGACGTTCTTCACGTCCTCTTTCGCGTCCGCAACCGAATAGTCCGGAGCCGCGGGCGTGAACGTAAAGACGTCCGACCCGAGCTGAATCGGGTTCGCGTACGTAAAGCGAATCACGTCGCCCGTCTCCCACGCTCCGTAAGCGGGGTTGCCGTATAATCCGTGATTTATCCACCACGTGAACAGCGAAGGATCGATGTCCGGATGCGGGACGGTTATCGGG
>WJMR01000084.1 GCA_014727845.1 Ignavibacteriales bacterium | reverse complement strand
GACTAACGCCGAGCGACGACTAACGCCGAGCGACGACTAACGCCGGGCGACGACTAACGCCGAGCGATGGGCGCCGGGCGCCGAGCGAACCCGAGATACGGTTCGCGCGTCGAATCCGATAATTGAAACGAACATAAGGCAACAAGAGAGGAAACCGTATGACCGGCTTACGCTATGCGGCGCTCGCCGCGGCGATCGCGTTCGGCGCGCGCGCGCAGACGAAAATTGTTAACGACGAGCCGATCGGCGCCGACGAGCTCCGCGCCCACGTCGAGCTTCTCGCCTCCGACCAAGCGGGCGGACGAGCGCCCGGCACGTACGGGAGCGTACTCGCGTCGGGCTATTTGAAAGAGCACGCGCGGATGGATCCGCTCCGGTTCGATTTCTACGACGACGGATATCAAACCTTCGAGATCGTAACGGGCGTGGCGGCGGGCGAACAAACCGCGCTCGTCGCGGCGGGCGACACGCTCGCGCAAGACGCGGACTACGCGCCCCTCGCCTTTAGCGCCTCGGGCGCGCTCGAAGCCGAAGCGACGTTCGTCGGCTACGGGTTCGAGATCGACGACGGGGAGATCGAGTGGAACGACTACGAGAACGCCGACGTCGAGGGGAAGTGGGCGATCGTTTTGATGGGCGCGCCTCCCGTCGAGGAGGGTCCCGACCCCTACGCCGAATACGTCGATCCGAGAATGAAAGCCGCGAGCGCCGCCGAGAACGGCGCGAAGGGCGTCCTCTTCGCCGCCGGTCCCGTCCAAGATCGCCGAGGCGCGCTCCCCGCGCTTAGTTCGCAACCATTTTCGAGCGACGCGGGCGTCCTCGCCTTTCAAATCTCCGCCGACGCCGCCAACAAGCTCCTCGACGGAACGACCGTCGAAGCGCTCGAAGCGGCGGCGAACGAGAAGAAGCGAAGCGAATCCTTCGACGTCGCCGTAACGATCTCGGGGGAGACGGAGCTGACGCGGGTTACAACGCGGGCGCGGAATCTCGTCGTCGCCCTCGAGGGATCCGACCCGGCGCTGAAGAGCGAGTGGGTCGTGCTCGGCGCCCACTACGACCATCTCGGCAAGGGCGGTCCCGGAAGCGGCTCGCGCCGACCCGACACGACGGCGATCCACAACGGCGCGGACGACAACGCCTCGGGCGTCGCCCTCGTAGCGGAAATCGGCGAGCGACTCGCGTTTCACCAAAAAGAACTTAAACGGAGCGTCCTCCTCGTTTTCTTCGACGGCGAAGAACGCGGTTTGCTCGGCTCCAAACGCTTCGTCGCCGATCCCCCCGTCCCGCTCGAAAACGTCGTTTTGATGGCGAATTTCGATATGGTCGGTATGCTCGACTCGACGGGCGCCTTCGAGATGACGGGCGTCGGGACGGGCGAGGGAATGCAAGCGCTCGCCGAACGACTCGCCGAGGAGCGTGGTCTCAAGCCCGCCTTCGCGCCCGAGGGCTACGGACCTTCCGACCACGCCTCGTTCTACGCCGAGAACGTACCCGTCGCGATGTTCCACACGGGCGCGCACGAACGCTATCACACGCCCGACGACGACGCCGAGTATCTGAACTACGAGGGGATGAAGCGGCTCGCCGATTTCGCCTACGACTTCGTCCGGGAGATCGCCAATCGCGACGACCGACTCGCGTTTAAAAAGGCGGGACCGAAAAGCCGTCCGGGCGGACGCCGAAGCTTCAACGTTACGCTCGGTATTATGCCCGACCATGGCGCGGACGTCGAGGGGCTCCGCGCGCAAATCGTGATCGAGGACCGTCCCGCCGCGATGGCGGGGATGCAAAACGGCGACGTGATCGTCGCGATCAACGGAAAACCCGTCGGCGACATCTACGGCTATATGAAACGACTCGGCGAACTGCGCGTCGGCGAGCGCGCGATGGTCGAGGTGATCCGCGACGGCGAAAAAATTATTCTGCCCGTGGACCTTTAAGGTTCTCTCGGCGTAAAAATTTTCGTAATTTCGGGGGCGATTGACCCGCCCCCGACGTCCTCCGCGACGCGGGGCGACCCCGTACCATACTTGCAAAGGAACCACACGTGAACAAGGCGCGCCCCTTCCGATTTCTCGCCCTCTCGCTCGTCTTCGCGACGACGAGCTGCCTCGACTACGAACAAGAGACCGTCCTCAACGCCGACGACTCGGGAACGACGACGATAAGTTACGGCGTCGAAGCGCGGGACACGATCGCCGCCGATTCGCTGCTGACGCTCGCGCCGTTCAACCCCGATTCGCTTCTCGCTTTTTTCGGAGCGGGCGTCGAGGACTCGCTCTTCGTCCTCGATTCGATCGCCGCGTGGCGCGAGGGAACCGAGGCGCGCTTCTACGTAAAAATCTCCTTCGCCAACATCGACACGCTCCTGCTCGCCGCGCCGTTCAAGGATCTCCCGATCACCGTCGTTCACAGCGCGCCGGGGCAGCGGAAGCTCGAGCAGTTCCTTCCGCCCGAGCCGTCCCTCTTCGCCGACTTCTTTTCCCCCGACTCGAACGCGCTTCTCGCCCCCGACACGGCGTACGCCGTCGAGGCGATCTTTCGTCTCCCCGAGCTGGTCGTCGCCCACAGCGCCGTAGAAGAGCTGAGCGCGAACGAGCTCCGCTGGCGCTACGACGAGACGACGCTCGAGACGGGTAAAACGATCTCGATCACCTACGGACCCTATCCCCCTAAAGGAACGCCGACGTGGGTGTACTACGCGACGGGATTTGTGCTCGTGCTAGTCGGGTATTATCTCTTGCGGAAAAAGAAGTAAGCGAGGCAAGCCTTAGGCGCGAGGCCGGACAACGAACGCCGCGCGGAACGTAGGAGGAGGTATTACGAGGGTTCGCCCTCGGCGCCGCCGCAGTATTTCTCCATTAACGCGAACGCCGCGTAGTTGCCGAGCTCGGCGGCTTTCTCGAGATCCTTACAGCCGCCCGGTTTATCCCCGAACATAATCTTCAGAACGCCCCTGTTCTTATAGGCGAGCGGATTTTTCTTATCCGCCTTAATCGCCATATCGAAATCCTCGATGGCGCCTTCGACGTTGTTTTGGTGGAAGCGGGCGTTGGCGCGCATCGTGAAGACGGCGGCGATGAGGTTGCGATCTTTAGCGAGCGGCGCGGCGACGTCGCAATCCTTCTCGGCGCCGGCGAAATCGTCGAGTTTAATCTTCGCGACCGCGCGGTTCTTCAACGCCTCGGCGTAGTTCGGTTCGAGCTTAATCGCCTCGTCGTAGTCGGCGACCGCCTCGTCGAACTCTTCCTTCAGCGCTTTAACGTTGCCCCGGAGATTGTAGGCGCGCTCGTCGTCGGGTTTACGCTTAATCAATTGCGAGTAGAGCTCGATCGCGTCGTCGAGCGTTCCCTCCTTCTCCTTCGCGAGGGCGACTTTCAGCGCCTTCTCGAACTCGGCGTCTTGCCCTTTTTGCGGCGCGTCTTTCTTTGAGGCGTCGTCTTTCTTCGGCGCGGCTTTCTTCGGCGCGGCTTTCTTC
>WJMR01000083.1 GCA_014727845.1 Ignavibacteriales bacterium | reverse complement strand
CGCCGACGACGATGATAATCCCGATATACACGACGAATGCGCCGATCGCGTAGGCGTTTCCGCCGACTTCGATTGCGGTTTGGTGATCCATACACTTGCGTTTTCTTGTTCCGAAAAAGCCCGAACGGCGCGTAATATAAAAAGATATTATCGGAGATGCTTCGGGAGCGCCGGCGGTTGATAGCCGCGCGAAAAATTTCTATCTTTGCCGATTGTTCATTTTCTCAACGTCCCCAACTATAAGGAATCCCGATATGAGCATTTTGGTTGACGAAAAGACGCGTCTTGTTGTGCAAGGTATCACGGGCGGCGAGGGGTCCTTTCACACGGCGCAAATGAAGGAATACGGCACGAACGTCGTGGCGGGCGTTACGCCGGGCAAGGGTGGAACGACGCACGACGGCATACCCGTTTACAACACCGTAGAAGAAGCGGTTAAGAAGGAAGGCGCGAACGCGTCGGTGATTTTTGTGCCCGCCGCCTTCGCCGCGGACGCCGTTCTCGAAGCGACCGCCGCCGGCGTCGATCTCGTGGTGTGCATCACCGAGGGCATACCCGCCGGGGATATGACGCGCGTTTACGACGTTGTGAAGGATTCCGGCGCGACGCTCGTGGGTCCGAACTGCCCCGGCGTCATCTCGCCCGGGAAAGCGAAGATTGGCATTATGCCGGGGTTTATTCACAAGCCGGGATCGGTCGGCGTCGTCTCGCGGAGCGGCACGCTCACCTACGAGGCGGTGAAGCAGTTGACGGATTTGAAAATCGGACAATCGACGTGCGTCGGCATCGGCGGCGACCCGATCGTCGGCTCGTCGTTCACCGACGTGATCGCGATGTTCAACGACGATCCCGACACGAAGGGGATCGTGATGATCGGCGAGATCGGCGGAACCGCCGAGGAAGAGGCGGCGGAATTCGTTAAAGCCCACGTCGATAAGCCCGTCGTCGGATTTATCGCGGGACGCACCGCTCCTCCGGGGCGTCGGATGGGCCACGCGGGCGCGATCATCTCCGGCGGCAAGGGAACCGCCGAGGATAAGATGAAAGCGATGAAAGCCGCGAATATCAAAGTCGTCGAGTCGCCCGCGGAAATCGGCGTCACGATGAAAGCCGCGCTCGAAGAAGCGGGCGCGCTGTAGAAATCCAAGGAAACGAAGGAGCGACACGAGTGAAGAATAGAACGTTGGCGATTGTTAAACCCGACGCGGTCGCGAAGAACGCGGCGGGCGAGATTATCGCGCGAATCCAAAAAGCGGGCTTCAAAATTTTGGCGATGAAGATGACGCGGATGTCCGTTCCCTCGGCGCGCGGATTTTACGAGGTGCATAAGGAGCGACCCTTCTACGACGACCTCGTCGCGTTTATGACGTCGGGACCGTGCGTGCCGTTGGCGTTGGAAAAAGAGAACGCCGTCGCCGATTATCGCAAGCTCATCGGGGCGACCGATCCCGCCGAGGCGGACGCGGGAACTATCCGCAAGGATTTCGCCGAGAGCAAATCCAAGAACGCCGTACACGGATCAGACTCCGACGAGAACGCCGCGCTCGAGATCGCGCACTTCTTCACTCGAGACGAGCTGCTCGCGAACAAGGGATGAGCGACTTCCTCCCGATGCGGCGGCTCGATACGAGAGTCCGCGCCGAGAATCCGCGCTGGAAATATTTGATCGATCGCTTCGTCGCGGGCGACCTCGAGGACGAGTATCACTACGTCCACGCGCCCGGCGCCACGATGATCGCGCCGTTCGACGACGAGGGAAACCTCGTGATGATCGAGCAATACCGCTACCTTACCGAATCGACGAGTCTCGAATTTCCATGCGGCGGCGTCGAGGACGGACTGACGCCCGAAGAGAACGCGCTGAAGGAACTCCGCGAGGAGACGGGCTATCAAGGGGATCTCGAATTCGTCGGCGAGTACTATCCCTACATCGGCGCGGCGGACGAGCGGTGTTTTTTCTATGCGGCGCGGAATCTTGAAGCGGCGCCGTTGCCGCTCGACGCGACCGAGCAAATCCGAACGAAACGTATGTCGATCGAGGAGGCGAGGCGCGCGGTCGAGTCGGGCGCGGTGATCGACGGGCTGACGCTCGCATGCTGGACGTTGTTGCAACCGACACTAAGGAGTATGAAATGAAACGCTTAATGGTCGCGCTCGTCGCGACGCTCGCCGTCTGTTCGTGCGGGGGCGAAAAACAAAACGAGACGCCGGAGAAGGAGCCGACGATCGTCGGCGCCGACCGGTTGCTTACCGATCAATTCGACCTCGTGAAAGGTAAGCGCGTCGCGCTCGTCGTCAACCACACGGCGCGACTCGCCGACGGAACCCATCTGATCGACGCGCTCGTCGCCGCCGAGGACGTCGAGGTCGTCGCGCTCTTCGGACCCGAGCACGGTATCCGAGGGGACGCCGCGGCGGGCGAGGATATTGTAAGCGGTAAAGACGAGAAGACGGGGCTGCCGATTCACTCCCTCTACGGCGAGAGCAACAAGCCCTCCGCCGAGCAACTCGAGAACGTGGACGCGATCGTCTTCGATATACAGGACGTCGGCGCGAGATTCTATACGTACATCTCGACCCTCTACTATGTGCTGCAATCCGCCTCGGAGAACGACGTCGCGGTGATCGTGCCGGATCGTCCCAACCCGATCGGCGGAAAGGCGGAAGGCCCGATACGGCAAGAGGGATTCGCCTCGTTTGTCGGAATCGCGCCCATCCCCGTGCGCCACGGGATGACGGTGGGCGAGCTGGCGAAGTATTTCGTCGGCGAAGGTCTCCTTAACCGCGAGAACGATCCCGCGTTGGAGGTCGTGCCCGTTCTGAATTGGAAGCGCGACGAGTATTACGACGAGACGGGGTTGGAGTGGATCGCGCCCTCGCCGAATATGCCGAACCTCGAAACGGCGATCGTCTATCCCGGCGTTTGTTTCTTCGAGGGGACGAATCTTTCGGAGGGGCGGGGCACGCGCGAGCCGTTCCTACAATTTGGCGCGCCGTTCGCCGAGAGCGTCGAATTGATCGAGAAGATCGGTTCCTACGGCGTCGAGGGGGTGACGATGGAGGCGGTCTCCTACACCCCTAAGTCGTTGCCGGAAATGTCGCCGAATCCAAAATACAAAGGCGAGACGGTGAACGGCGTAAAGATAGCGGTGATCGATCGCGAGAAGTTCGACCCCGTGTATTTCGGCGTCGCGGCGACGGCGGCGTTCCGGGAGTTGTATCCCGACAAGTTCGAGTTTAAGGATCGGTGGTTCGATCTGCTGACGGGCTCTTCGAGAACGCGCGAGATGATCGAGGCGGGCAAGACGCCGCGCGAGATCGCCGACTCGTGGAGCGCCGAGTTGCGCGCGTTTGAAAAGACGCGCGAGAAGTATTTACTCTATCAATAATATAACGAGCGAAAAGAGAGAAAGAGGAAACCGATTATGAAGCGATATTATTGGACGATCCTCGCGGCGGCGATTGCGCTGACGGCGATCGCGGGATGCGACGAAGGCGGCGACGACGGCGACGAGATAGCCGCGTGGAAGAAGGCGCCGTTCGCCTACGACACGACGACGATCGCGACCGACACGCTTCCCGACGCCGAGAAGGGCGCGCGGAAACTGTCGTACACGTTTACGAAGGGCGAGAACTTCACCTATAGATATACGTCGTCGGCGCGAGAAACGCAGACGATAAAAGCGCCGGACACGACGATGACGCAGACGGGCGCCGAGACGCGCGTGTACGTGATCAAGACGACGATTCAGGAAGTCGAGTCCGACGGTACGTTCGAGGCGGAGCTCGAAGTGTTGATGGCGAAGGTCGAAGCGGTGTTGAACGACGAGACGGTGAGCTACGTTTCGACGGAAGTCGATTCCGCCGAGCGCGAGGAATATTGGGAGTACGAGGCGTTGCTAAACAAACCGTTCAACGTTCGCGTTCGACCCGACGGCGATCTCGTGGATTTCTTTCGCGCCGATCGGATCGTCAACGATATGATCGAGCGAAGCGGTCTTAAGGATTCCTTGAGCGTCGAGCAGCTCGAAATGTTCCGTATGGATATTATGGAAAACGTCATCCGCCCGATGGCGTCGCAGATCTTTCGCGGCTTGCCGGAGGAGGAAGTCGGCGTCGATTCCGCGTGGACGATTCCACAGCCGCCGATCGATTTGCAGATTCTGCGAATGAAGCCGACGCACACGTTCGCGCTCGAGGATTTCGTGAAGAAGGGCGACGATATAGTTGCGCGGATCGAGGGATCGCTCGAGAACGAGACGACCGTCTCCGATATGGCGCGGCAGAGCGGTATCAACGTGAAAGACCCCGTCGTGACGGGCGGCGGCTCGTTGTTCTTCAACGTCTCGAAGGGCAGATACGAGAAGAGTGTGACGCGGACGAGCATTGAGCTGGAGTTCAGCGCGCCTATTCCTACGAGAGGCGGCGGCGTTGCGCGGATGACGCGTACGCAAAGCTCGACGACGCTTAGCGTTCTCGAACTACTCGAGGCGAACGCATCGGGGGAGGAAGAGGCGAAGTAATTATATTAAGCGAAGTAATTATATTAACGAAAAAGCCCGTCGGGAGACGGGCTTTTTGTTTGCGCTATGGTTCAAGCTCATACTATTAACGCGTTAATTGTTTAATGGTTACTAGCGGCATAGTCGTTTACTTCACCTTCTTGAAGTTCTCGTGAACGGCGTCCCAATTCACGACGTTCCACCAGTTGGCGATGTAGTCGGGGCGCTTGTTCTGATACTTCAGGTAGTAAGCGTGTTCCCAAACGTCCAAGCCGAGCACGGGTTCGCCCTTGAAGTCGGCGAGGTCCATAATCGGGCTGTCCTGGTTGGGGGTTGAGCCGACGGCGAGGCCGTCGTCGTTGACGACGAGCCAAGCCCATCCGCTACCGAAGCGGCTCGCCGCGGCGTTGGAGAACTCCTCCTTAAATTTATCGAAGCTCCCGAATTTCGCGTTAATGGCGTCGGCGAGTTCCCCTTGAGGCGCGCCGCCGCCGCCGGGACCCATCACCTTCCAGAAAAGGGAGTGGTTGTAATGCCCGCCGCCGTTATTGCGCACGCCCGTGGAGTGTTTGCTCGCGTTGCGGAGCAACTCTTCGAGCGAACCGTCGGCGCCGCTATCTTCGACGGCTTTGTTCAGCTTGTTGACGTATCCTTGGTGGTGCTTCGTGTGGTGGATCTCCATCGTTTGCGCGTCGATGTTCGGCTCGAGCGCGTCGTAGGCGTAGGGGAGATCGGGGAGTTGAAATTTACCCATGATGTTTTTCCTTCCTATTTCTTGATCGCTTATTTGTTTTCCTATGTTCTCAAACGGTCGTAGATAAAGTCCCGCCGGAATGACGGCGAGAGAAGCCAAAAAATTCCTTCGTTTCATCTTCGTTCCTCAAGCGGTTGTTCCGTGTTCGCGCAACCGACGTCCAAGCGTCTCGTGTTCGCGACTTCGGTTTTGCGTCGTGTTTATTGGGCTAACAACTCGGTCGATCAAAAAGTTTCATTTATGGAAACGTGAGAGGGGGGATAGTTAAAGATGATATGGTTAACGCTTTAATAATTAGCAATGCAACTAAACGACGTCGCTACCGTTCGCATCCGCAGGAGAGCGTTTCGGATTTCGCTTTGGCGAAGGACTCTCGTCCCTCGACGAACGCGAAGAAGGCGACGCCCAACGATCCCGCAGCGTCGAAGTATCCGACGCCCGTCAGTTCGAAAAGCGCGGCGGAGACGAGTAGCACGACGGAGAGATAGACGCACGCGAGGTTGCAGTTCGCGTCGGCGAGAATCGCCTCGGAACCGAGCGCGGCGCCGACGTTCCGCTTGGCGACGACGAGCGCCCACATAAAAGAAAGCGAGACGAGCGAGATGATAAGCGCCGGCGTCGTCGTCTTCGGCTCGCCGCCTTGGTGG
>WJMR01000082.1 GCA_014727845.1 Ignavibacteriales bacterium | reverse complement strand
GGGAAAGCGTCTTGTCGTCGGCGGCGATATTCTCGCGTTCGGCGATGCTCGCCAGTAGCGTCTTGATCTCGTCCGCGGAAATGCGCCGGAAGTCGTAGCGTTGGCACCGCGAGACGATCGTCGTCGGAACGCGGTGGGCGTCGGTGGTGGCGAAGACGAAGACCGTGTGCGACGGGGGCTCCTCGAGCGTCTTCAACAGCGCGTTGAACGACTCTCGGGTGAGCATGTGCACCTCGTCGATGATGTACACTTTATATTTGCCCTTGGTGGGCGCGTACTTCACGGATTCGCGGAGCGAGCGGATCTCGTCGATGCCGCGATTAGAGGCGGCGTCGATCTCGACGATGTCCATTAATTGTCCCCGTTGGATCGCCTCGCACATCTCGCATGAATTGCACGGCTCGGCGTTCGATTCGTCCAAACAGTTGAGCGCCTTGGCGAGGATGCGCGCCGTCGTCGTTTTGCCGACGCCTCGCGGTCCCGTCATAAGATAGGCGTGCGCCACGCGGTCGGCGGCGATAGAGTTCTTCAGCGTGGTGGTGATGTGCTCCTGCCCGACGACCTCGTCGAAGCGTTGGGGGCGATACTTTCTCGCGGTTACTTCAAACGCCATACAACTATCTTTGGTTACGTGATGAGTTAGCCGAGTCGTCCGTCCGCCAGCAGTTCGACGACGGCGCCGAGGTACTCGCGATCGACGTCGCCGAACGCGTCGGGCTCGGGCGCGTCCGCGTCCAACACGCCGTAGAGCGCGCCCCGCAAGACGATCGGTATAACAATCTCCGAGCGGGAAGCGGAGTCGCACGCGATGTGCCCCGGAAACTTATCGACGTCGGGGACGACGATCGCGCGCCGTTCCAGCGCCGCGGTTCCGCAGACGCCCTTGCCCAACTCGATGCGCGCGCACGCGGGCTTGCCGTGGAAGGGCCCGAGATAGAGCTCCTTACCGTCGAAGAGGTAGAACCCGACCCAATTCATTTTCTCGAACTCGTGATAGATCGCCGAGGCGCAGTTCGCCAAATTCGTGATCGGCTTGTCGTACGCGGTCAAGAGCGAGCCGAGCGTCGGAAGCAGGCGTCGGTAGCGGAGTTCGTCGGTCATCGGCTTCGCTTCGTCGCGGGTTTCTTCGCGGCGGGTTTCTTCGCGGCGGGTTTCTTCGCGGCGCCGGCGGCTCGTCGTTTCGGAAAGACGATCGGGATGGCGTCGGCGATGGTTTCGACGGGGACGATCTTCAATCCGGATTTAACTTTTTCCTGAATCTCGTCGAGGTCGATCTCGTTCTCCTTCGGGAGGATCACCGTCTTCACGCCATGCCGTTTGGCGGCGAGGAGTTTCTCGGTTAATCCGCCGACGGGCAACACCAACCCTTGCAACGTAATCTCCCCCGTCATCGCGACGTCTTGCGCGGGCGCGACGCCCTTTATGGCGCTCATTAACGCCATCGCGAGCGTGAGACCCGCGCTCGGTCCGTCCTTGGGAATAGACCCCTCGGGAATGTGGACGTGCACTTCTTTATCCTTGTGGAAGGCGGCGGGCAAGCCGAGTTTCTTGGCGTTGGCGCGTAGGTAGCTCAACGCGGCTTGCGCGGATTCCTTCATCACGTCGCCGAGCTGTCCCGTGAGCGTAAGCTTCTCGCGACCGTTCATCAGCGCGACGTCGATGGCGAGAATCTCGCCGCCCGCGCTCGTCCACGCCAACCCGATAACGCCGCCGGGGGCGTTCGCCTTCGCCTTCCGTCGTTGTTTGAACCTCGGCGCGCCGAGCGCTTCTGCCGTTTTCTCGGCGGTCACAACACGTTTGGCGTGTTTCGCCTTCGCGCCGTTGACGGCGATCTCCTTGGCGATTTTGCGCATTAACGAAGCGAGTTCGCGTTCCATATTTCGGACGCCCGCCTCGCGCGTGTAGTCGGCGACGATCGCCTTGATCGCGTCGTCCTCGAAGATCACCTTCTTGGGGTCGAGTCCGTGATTCTCCAACTGTTTCGGGATCAAATGCCGCTTGGCGATCTCAATCTTGTCGTATTCCAGATAGCCGTTGAGTTGGATGATTTCCATCCGATCCAGCAGGGGCGCGGGGATGTTGTGGCGGACGTTCGCCGTGGTGATAAAGAAGACGTCGCTCAAGTCGTAATCGACTTCGAGGTAGTGGTCGTTGAAATTGACGTTCTGCTCGGGGTCGAGCGCCTCGAGCATCGCCGAGCTGGGGTCGCCTCGGAAATCGGAGCTGAGCTTGTCGATCTCGTCGAGGAGAATCACGGGGTTGACGACGCCGGCGCGTTTCATCGCGGCGATGATTTTGCCGGGCATCGAGCCGATATAGGTGCGCCGGTGCCCTCGGATTTCCGCCTCGTCGCGCACGCCGCCGAGACTGATGCGCGCGAACTTCCGATTAAGCGCCCGCGCGATTGACTTGCCCAACGAGGTCTTCCCGACGCCGGGCGGTCCGACGAAACAGAGAATCTGTCCGCGCACGCGCTTGACGAGGTTGAGCACGGCGATGTGCTCGATCACGCGCTCCTTCGGTTTCTCGAGTCCGAAGTGGTCTTCGTCGAGAATCTTCTGCACGCGCTCGACGTCGAGGTTGTCCTTCGAGCGCTTCTTCCACGGCACGGTCGTCAGCCAATCCAAATAGTTTCGGACGACGACGTACTCGGGGGACATTGGCGGCGTTTTGCGGAGCTTGTCGAGCTCCTCCTCGGCTTTATCGCGCGCGGCTTTCGGCATCTTCGCCTTCTCGATCCGTTCGCGCCATTCGGCGACTTCGTCGGAGGACTCTTCCTCTTCCTCGCCGAGTTCGTCCTGCAGGATTTTAATCTGCTCTTTTATGATAAACTTGCGTTGCGTTTGGGCGATGTTTTCTTGGACTTTCCCGTCGATTTCCTTTTCGATTTTGAGCACGTCGATCTCGGATTTGAGCAACTCGATCAGCTCGAAATATTGCTCCTTGAGATCGAACTTCTGCAGGATCGCCTGCTTCGCCTCGATGGATTGATTGACGTTCGCGGCGGCGTAGAAGAGCTTCCGATCCGGCTCGTCGATGGCGTCGAACGAGGTGATCGCTTCGGAGGGGATGTTGCGATTGATCTTGACGTAGTCGCGAAAGAGTTGCGACGCTTGTCGGATCAGCGCGTCCATCTCCGAATCGCGCGGCGGGTTGTGGACGATCACTTCGATTTTCGCCTCGAAGAAATCGCCGCGGTCGTGATATTCCAACGCGCGCGCTTGGAGGAGGCCGTCCACCAGAATTTTCATCAAGCCGTTGGGCAGCTTTAGTATCTGCACGATGCGCGCGACCGTGCCTTCGAGATAAATGTCGTCGGGTCCGGGGGCGTCCACGGTCGATTTCTTCTGCGCGGCGAGGAAGATGTACTTGTCGCCGTCGGCGGCGCGATTTGCCGCGTTAATGGAGTGCTCGCGTCCGACAAGAACGGGAAAGATCATATAGGGGAAGATCACCACGTCGCGTAGCGGTAGCGTCGGCAGCGTTTCGGGAACGCTATCGACGACGGTTTCTTCCTTGGGTTTCGATATTTCGAAGTTTTCCGGGGTCATATTCCTCAATCGTACAAATTATAACCTAACAATATATTAAAACGCTTCGCGCGTCACAAACCGAGCGAGGACGGAATGGCGCCGATCTTAGTTAGGTTTGATTCCCGGCGTATCGTTTCGTAATTTACTTACTTGTTTGGTTTTACAAATGCGAAACGGTATGGACCTTAACGATATTAAAACCATCGCTCGCGAGGCGGGCGAAATAGTGCGAGACGGTTTCGGCGCGAGCTTCGGGGTGGAGCTGAAATCCAACAAGAACGACCTCGTCACCGACGTTGATAAGCGGAGCGAGAAGGCGATTGTCGATTTTATCGGGAAGAAATATCCGGAGCACGGTGTATTGGCGGAGGAGGGGTCGTCGCGGAATCAACACGCCGAGTATGTGTGGGTGATCGATCCGATAGACGGGACGACGAATTTCGCTCACGGTTTGCCGCTCTTTTCCATCTCGATAGGGGTTCGCCGCAACGGCGAGACGATAGCGGGGGCGGTGTACGACGTAATGCGGGACGCGCTCTACTTCGCCGAGAAGGGTTCGGGCGCGTTCAAGAACGACGAGCGCGTTCGCGTAAGCGATCAAGCCCGTCTCGACGACGCGTTGGTGGTGACGGGTTTCCCGTACAACATCGAGGAGAATCCGCGCAAAACGCTCGAACTGTTTACGGAGTTCACGCTCGCGGCGCGGGGCGTTCGTCGTCTCGGCTCGGCGGCGATCGATTTTTGCTACGTCGCCGAGGGCGTCTTCGACGGCTTTTGGGAAATCAATCTGAATCCGTGGGACGTCTGCGCGGGGCGTTTGCTCGTGGAAGAGGCGGGCGGCAGAGTTACCGACTACCGAGGCGAGCCCAACGACATCCACGATCGCGAGGTTCTCGCCACCAACGGCGCCGTCCACGAGGATATGATGCGGCTTATCGAGCGCGTTAACCCGTGATATCGATCGCTAACGGCGAAATTTACCGACAAGCGGTCGAAATTGATGACGCGCGGTTTTGCCAATTATTGACGAAACGTTACCTTTTTAGTATATTTAAAAAATGCGCGGAACCAATCTTTCTATCGAGAGTTAACGAGAATTTAAAACACCCGATAATACAATGAATCTTAAGCGATTTTGGACAATAACGTCCGATAATCAACGAACAAAACAACCGTAGGAGGTTCTACTATGAAGCATTTCTATCTCTTCATAGCCGCTCTGTTTATGACCGCGACCGTGTTCGCGCAACAGAACGACGAAGAGGAATGCAACCTCGAAATCAATCCCGACACTCGCAACGGCGGCTATAGCCGCGTCGAGGCGATGGGCGGCGAAGGGTTCACCAACCCGTTCCTGAAAGACGTTACCTGGGTCGCCACGAACCCCGCTTACGCCACCCACTATCGCAACATGATCTGGGGCGATATCGGCACGGGCGGCAACGATCAGTTCGCCGGTTTCAACTTGGCCGCGAATAAGAAGATCGTCGCGGGCGTTATTCTCGGTCGTCAAGCGATGCGCTTGGGCCAGATGTCCCCGTTGGCGGGATTAGGCAGCGGCGTTAGCTCCGTTATTTCGTCCCCGACGACCGGTAACGCGGCGATCGGCGCGTTGACGGTTGCCGGCGCGGCGCCCGCTCCCGTTATGATCGACAACAACCTCGAGCTCTTGGGCGCCATCGCGCTTAACGACCGTATGTCGGTCGGCGTCGGTCTCGCCTACGCCTCCACCAACAACGAGACCACCCCGAATACGGGAGACCCGACCTCCACCGGCGGTTCGCAACTCGGTCTGAACCTTGGCTTAATGATGCAGCTCGACTCCCGCATGGCGGTTGACGTAGCCGGCGCGCTCGTTATGGGCTCGGCTTCTTCGGAAGACGGCAACGCCGACATCGAGAATAGCGCGTCGAATATGGTTCTCGCGCTGGACGCCAAAGTCCACTACAAAATGGCCGACATGCTCACGGTCGTTCCCGTTCTCGGGTTCGGTATGTCCAGCGGCACGGTCGATATCAACGGCACGGAAGCCGACATGAACTCCTATATGGCGTTCAACGTTGGAACCGGCATCAACTACGTTAACGGTCCGTTCATGATGGCCGGCGGCGTCAACTTGGCGATCGCCAGCGAGACGCAAGCCGAAGTTGACAACGTATCCCCCGAGATGTCCGACTCGTGGTTCGCCTTCCCTGTGTGGAACCTCGGCGCCGAGTTCTACGTGACGAAATGGCTCGTCGCGCGCGCCGGCTATCAAGCCACCACCGCGAGCTTCACGCAAGAAACGCAAGCCACCCTTACCGACGTGGACGAGCAGTCCATGACGGTTTACGGCCCGGTTGACGGCGTTACGACGGGCGTCGGTCTTCGCTTCGGCGACTTCCAGCTCGACGCGTTCGTTAACGAGGCGGTCCTCCTGCAGGGCTTGAATCTCGTTGGCGGCGGCACGCCGACCTTCGCGCGTCTCTCGAGCAGCTACGCGTTCTAAGCGACCACACTCGAGTTACAAAAAAAAGCGTCCTCGAATAGGGGACGCTTTTTTTATTGCCAACCGCGTGTTCTATTACTTGCCGAACCCGCCGATCATCTTTCGCGGATCCAACAATTCGTCGAGCTTCTCCTTAGGGAGGACGTTTTTCTCCAGCGCCAACTCGTACACGCTCTTGCCCGTCTTCAGCGCTTCCTTGGCTATCTCGGCGCTCTTCTCGTAGCCGATCTCGGGATTCAGCGCCGTCACCAATCCGACGCTCCGCTCGACGTAGGAAAGGCATACGTCTTCGTTTGCCGTTATTCCCTCGACGCATCGGTGGCGGAGCGTTTGCATTCCGTTCTTCAGCGCCTCGATCGACTCGAAGAGACTTTGCACGATGATCGGCTCCATCACGTTAAGCTGCAACTGTCCCGCCTCGGAGGCGAGCGCGACGGTTAGGTCGTTGCCGATAACCTTGAAGGCGATTTGGTTGACGACTTCCGGGATGACGGGGTTGACCTTGCCGGGCATAATCGAGGAACCGGGCTGCATTTGGGGGAGGTTGATCTCGTTGAGACCCGCGCGCGGTCCGGAAGAGAGGAGGCGGAGATCGTTGCAGATTTTCGAGAGCTTGACGGCGAGCCGCTTCAGCGCGGAGGAATACATCACGAACGATCCCGTGTCCTGCGTCGCTTCGACGAGATCGTGCGCCAACACGACGCCCTCGCCCGAGACCTCGCGCAACCGTTCAACCGCGCGGGCGGGGTAGCGCGGATCGACGTTGATGCTCGTCCCGATCGCCGTGCCGCCGAGGTTGACCTCGAGGAAGAGCCGCGCGTTTTGCGAAAGCCGGCTGATCTCCTCTTCGAGCGTCGCCGCGAACGATTCAAACTCGCGACCGAGCGTCATCGGCACGGCGTCCTGCAACTGTGTTCTGCCCATCTTGACCACGCGGGCGAACTCCTTGCCTTTCGCGCGGAACGCCCCGATCAACTCGCGCAACACGGCGACGAGTTTTTGGTTGCTTTTTATGAGCGCGATTTTCACCGCCGTCGGATAGACGTCGTTCGTCGATTGCGACAGATTGACGTGGTTGTTCGGATGGCAATGTTCGTATTCGCCTTTCGTATAGCCCATAAGCTCGAGCGCGCGATTGGCGATCACTTCGTTGGCGTTCATGTTCGTCGAGGTGCCCGCGCCGCCTTGAATCATATCGACGACGAACTGCATATGCCATCTGCCTTGGATGATTTCCTCGGCGGCTTGGAGGATCGGCTCGGCGATTGTTCTCTCGAGTCGTCCCAGCTCTTGGTTCGCCAAAGCGGCGGCTTTCTTCACCATCGCCAGCCCGACGATGAGCGTCGGATAGAAGTGCAGCGGCACGCCCGAGATGTGGAAATTCTCTCGCGCGCGGAGCGTCTGCACGCCGTAGTAGTGTTCGGCGGGCACGAGTCGTCCGCCGAGCGAGTCGCGTTCGACGCGCGTTCTCCCGGAAGAGTATTGCGCGGCGGCATGTTCCGAGCGGGTGTTCGCCTGCTGCATTCGTCGGGACATGACGCCCGCGATGTAGCCGTAGATTTTCATCGCCGCCTCGTGGGCGCGCTTAAACAGCTCGAGCAGCTCGGTCTTCTCGAATCTAAGAATCGTCGCCTTGGAAACGGCGCGCGCGCCCGTGGCGTGGGGGGAATCGTCGAAAAGACAACCCTCGCCGAGGAAGTCGAATTTGGTGAAGAAGCTCAAACGCCGCTCGCCGCCGTATTCGTCGGCGCGGTAGAGTTCGACGTCTCCCTCGACGACGACGTCGATCGCCTCTCGTTCCTCGTTCTGCTCGAAGAGATGCTCCCCCTCCTTCAAGTCGATCAGCTTGCCGCGTTCGCAGAGGAGTTGTAGCTCGCTTTCCTCCAGCCCCGAAAAGAGCGCCACGCTTTGCAGAAAGTCAAACACCTCGTTTCGATTCATCGTCGTTCTCCTTTCGGTCGCGCGCTCGGTCGAGGAGTGGCGCTACGATTGTCGGTTTTCCGCCTCCTCGATGCGCGGCTGGATTAACGCGATAATTTCCTCGACGCTGTATTCCTCGGTCATTTTCAACGTTTCTTCGGCGAATTCACGGAACTCCTCGGCGGCTTCCTTTACGATTCGCTCGATGGCGCGCACGTCGCCGATCCGCGCGTTTTGGTGGATCTCTCGAAGCGTCTCGACGGGCGGGAAGGGGATGACCGACGCGCGTTCTTTCACGGAAACCGACTTTCGCATCCGCTCCTCGATCGTCGCCGTCTCGACGTCGTTCCCGTCCTCGTTCTCCACGCCGAAACTCTTGACGACGACCTGCGCCGTGAACGTGGTGCCGATACCTAATTGGCTCGAAACCTCGATGCCGCCGTCCATTAGTTCGAGCAACTTCTTAGTGATCGTGAGTCCGAGCCCCGTTCCTTCGTGTTTCGAGGAGACGTCGGACGCTTGGCGGAAGGGAAGGAAGATGTCGTGGATCTTTTCCTCGGGGATGCCGACGCCCGTATCCTTGATCGTGAAGATCAATCGCGTGCGCTCGTGGTCGATCTCTTCGGCGGCGGTTTGGAAGCGGACGCTTCCTTGCGCGGTGAACTTAACCGAGTTGCCGAGGAGGTTCAGCAATATTTGTCGGATTTTCCGCTCGTCGGCGTACACAATGTGGGGGAGCGGCGGAATCGGTTCGTGGATGAACGCGACGTTCTTCTGTTCGGCGCGCATCCGCATAACGCCGGCGATGTTGGCGAGCATCTCGGGGAGATTGAAGTCGGTCTCGATCAGCTCGGTTTTTCGCGCCTCGATTTTCGATAGGTCGAGCACGTCGTTGATGAGCGAGAGGAGATGCTCGCCGCTCTGATAGACGACGTTGACGCCGCGTTTTTGGGCGCGGGAGAGCGTCGGATCGGCGCGGAGAATCTGGGCGTATCCGAGGATGCCGTTAAGCGGCGTGCGCAATTCGTGGCTCATATTGGCGAGGAACTCGCTCTTGGCGCGGTTCGCCGTTTCGGCTTGTTCTTTGGCGGCTTGGAGCGCGCGCTCGGCTTCCTTCCGGTCGGTTACGTCGCGAAGGATGACGATCGACCGATTTTGTTCGCCCGCCGACGCCGAAGCGAGCGTGAATTCCGCCTCGATCGGCTCGCCCGATTGGTCTTGGACGACCGCCTCGCGGATCTGCTGACTATCGAGCGCCTCGTCGTTGTACGTCGCTCGCAGCGCCTCCTCTCCCTCGGGCGGCGCGACGAGCGAAAAGAACGACTCCCCGAGCGCTTCGTCGGAAGTGTAGCCGAAAATACGTTCGGCGGCGAGGTTCCAGAAAACGACGCGTTCCTCGCGCTCGAGCATAATAATGGCGTCTTTGGCGGCGTTGGCGAGCGAGCGAAACGTCTCCTCGCTCCGACGCAACGCCCGTTCAATTTCCTTACGACTCGTTATATCATGCTTAACGGTGATGAAGTGCGTTACCTTCCCATTGTCGTCCTGCACGGGCGTGATGGTCATCTCTTCGTTGTAGAGCTCGCCGTCCTTGCGTTTATTGACGATCTCGCCGAACCACGATTCGCCCGCGAGCACCGTGTTCCACATCCGTCGGTAAAACGCCTTATCCTGCGCGCCCGAGTTGAGAATCGCGGGCGTCTTGCCGACGACTTCCTCGGGCTCGAATCCCGTCAACGCCCAGAAGGCGGGGTTGACCCAAGAGATCACGCCGTCGCGTCGAACGATCGCCATCGCGTTGGCGGCGGCGTTGAGCGCGGAGTTCAGTAGCGCCAGCTCCTTCTCGTATTCTTTCCGCGCCGTTACGTCGATGTGGTATTCGATGATCCGCTTGATCTCGCCCTTCTCATAAAACGGGAAGCCGTAAATCTCGAAATACGTCGTCTCGCCCTTCTCGTTTTCATGAAAGTGTTCGGAGATGAACGGCTTCTTTGTTTGGAGGACGTTCTTGAGCGGGCAAGCGATCCCATGTTCGGAGCAGGGTTCCGATAAGCCGTTGACCAAGGCGTGGCATCTGTTGGACCCCGTTTTCTTGCGTTCCTTTGCCGCTTTATTGGCGAGCTCCACCTCGTAGGTTTCCGCGTTAATTACCATAAACGGATGGGTGAGCGAATCGATGACGGAGGTAAGGTAGGCCATCGAATTTCTCTTTTGCCGATAGCCGATAGCGACGAGCGCCGCCACAATAGCCGCCGCCGCGGCTAAAACGCCGAAGAGAACGAGCCGACGGTTTGCTTCCATCAGCTCCATCTCGCTTTGTTGCCGATCCAGGCGCGCCTCTTTATCGCGGCGGTCGGTTTCGTAGCGGAGTTGGATGTCGGCGATCTGTTGGCTGTTGGCGCGGTCGAGCGTGTCCTTATGCGCCGCGTAGAGTTTATGGACGTCGTAGGCGCTCCGGTAATCGCCGACCGCGGCGTACGCTTCGGCGAGCTTGCCCGACGATTGGATAATCTCTCGACGAATGCCCGCCTTCTTGGCGATCTGTAGCGCGGCTTGCAGCGTGCGAATCGCGTTGCGGGAGTTGTTTTGCGCCAGCCACAATTCGCCGATCTTCGATAGCGTGATCGACATACCGTTGTAATCGTCCGCGCGCTTGTAGATGTTCAGCGCCTTCCGTTGGTAATACGCGGCGCTGTCGAGATTCCCCTTCGCCGCGTGCACGTCGCCGATCGAGTTAAAGGCGATCGCCTTGCCTCCCTCGTAGTTCACCTCGTCGGCGTAGCGGATCGCGTCGTACTGGCATTCCAACGTCTTTTCGTAGTCTCCGCGTTGGAAGTGCACCAGCCCCATATTACTGCAGGCGCGCGCCAATCCGGGAATGTTGTTCACCGCTCCTTTTATCGCCGCCGAACGATTGAAATACTCCAACGCTTTTTCATAGTTCGCGAGATGATAGTACACCAATCCGATGTTGTTGTAGGAGTTCCCAAGCCCGACGCTGTCCTTTATCTCCTCGCGAATCTGTAG
>WJMR01000081.1 GCA_014727845.1 Ignavibacteriales bacterium | reverse complement strand
GACAAGCGTTCGACTTCGCCGCCGATTACTTGGGCTTGCTACGCGCGGGCTTGATAGCCGCGGGGGTGATACCCGCCGGTATGGAGGGAACGTCGGCGCCGTTGGAGCGACTCCTCGAACGGCTCGTCGGACCCGGCGCGGGTTTGGAGTTAACCACGCGCGTCAACGGGATTCCGAAAGGATCGCGGCTCGCCGTCAGCACGAGCTTGCTCGCCTCCGTCGTCGCCGTATGTATGCGAGCGACGGGGCAAACGAGATCGCTCACGGGCGCGCTCGAAGAGAAGGAGCGTCGCGTCGTGGCGGCGCGCGCCATTCTCGGCGAGTGGCTCGGCGGATCGGGCGGCGGCTGGCAGGATTCCGGCGGCGTGTGGCGCGGCGTGAAGCTCATCTCCGGCGCCAAGGCGGAGCCGGGAGATCCCGAGTACGGCGTCAGTCGAGGGCGGCTCCTCCCCAATCATCGCGTGTACGAGCGGGACGAAATCTCCGAGGATACGCGCCGAAAGTTGAGCGACTCGTTGGTCCTCGCGCACGGAGGTATGGCGCAAGACGTCGGACCCGTACTCGAAATGGTCACCGAAAAATATCTGCTCCGTTTGGAAAAAGAATGGCGCGCGCGCGAGGAGGCGGGACGCGTTCTCGACGAGATCGTAGAGAAGCTAATAGCGGGCGACGTGCGCGGCGTCGGGGCGGCGACCAACAAGAATTTCTTCGGACCCGTTCAGTCGATCATACCGTGGGCGAGCAACCTCTACACCGAGCGAATCGTCGAGCGGATGGAAGCGGCGTTCGGCGCCGACTTTTGGGGATTTTGGATGCTCGGCGGTATGGCGGGCGGCGGTATGGGTTTTATGTTCGACCCCGCGCGAAAGGAGGAGGCGTCTCGCGTTTTACTCGAAACGATGCGCGAGGAGAAGCGGACGTTGGAGCGGGCGGCGCCCTTCGCGATGGACCCCGTCGTGTACGATTTTCGCGTCAACGAGCGCGGCGCCGTCGCCGAATTACTCGAGGGGAGCGCGGCGTTTATGCCGAGGGAATACTACCTCCTTGTCGCGCCCGCGTTGGCTCGAGCCGAGCGCGGTTCGCTCTCGCGAGGGCAGCGCGGAGAATTGGAGCGCTTCGGCGCGGCGTGTCGATCCGGCGAGAAGTTCGACGGGATGTTGCCCGAGATGTTCGATCGCCTCTTCCCGCGCGGCTCCGAAGAGGAGGGCGTCGAGGAATCCCTCGACGGCATGCTCGATCGGTATGGATTCGACGCGGTGCAGCACGAGCGAATTCGGTCGGATATGCGAGCCGGGCGAATCGGGTTGGCGCAGAACCGCCTACCGGTAAGCGCGAAGATTGAGGACGCGCGACCCGAGGACGTCTTCGACGCGACCGGCGAGATCGACGAGCGATACGCCAAACGCGGCGCGCGAGCGATTGCGGACGGCGAGGTCGCCGTCGTCACTCTCGCCGCGGGCGCGGGAAGTCGATGGACGCAAGGCGCGGGCGTCGTAAAGGCGATTAACGCCTACGCCAAGTTCGAGGGGAAGTATCGGACGTTCGTGGAAACGCACCTCGCGAAAAGTCGAAAAAGAAATCGCGAGTTCGGCGTCGCGCTTCCGCACGTCTTCACAACGGGGTTCATGACGCACGACGCGATCGAGGACTATCTGAAGCGCGCCGAGAATTACGGCTACGAGGGCGCGACGATCCTTTCGCCCGGAAGGAACATAGGCCTTCGCTTCGTTCCGACGGCGCGAGATTTACGTTTCGCTTGGGAGGAAACGCCGCAACAGCTTCTCGACGAGCGCAAACAACAAGCGCTCGAAGGGCTTCACAACGCGCTCCTCGCATGGGCGCGCCAAACGGGCGAGGCGAGCGACTACACCGACAATCTGCCGCGCCAATGCGTGCATCCGACCGGGCACTGGTACGAGGTTCCGAACATGCTGCTCAACGGAGCGTTAAAAAGATTGCTGGACGATAATCCAAGCTTACAGTATCTGCTCGTTCACAATATCGACACGCTCGGCGCGGACGTCGATCCCGCGTTGCTCGGGTGGTTCGCGGAGTCGGGCGCGACGACGGCGACGGAAGTGATTCATCGGCGGATCGAGGATCGCGGCGGCGGCTTGGCGCGAGTGAACGGCGAGACGCGCCTCGTCGAGGGAATGGCGTTGCCGCGCGAGGAGATCGAGTTCGGACTATCCTACTATAACTCGGCGACGACGTGGACGGCTATCGACAAGTTACTCGCCGCTTTCGGAATCACGCGCGCGGCATTAGGCGATCGCGAAACAATCGTGGAAGCGGTGCGCGCCCTCGCCGCGAGAATGCCGACTTACCTCACGTTAAAGGACGTTAAGAAACGGTGGGGCAAAGGGCAAGAGGACGTCTTCCCAACGGCGCAGTTCGAAAAACTGTGGGGCGATATGACGGCGCTCGAGGAAATCGACTCCCGTTTCGTCGTCGTGCCTCGTACGCGCGGTCAACAGCTCAAAGAGCCGGCGCAACTCGACGGATGGCTCCGCGACGGTTCCGCCGAACGCGTGAACGATTTGTGCGAGTGGACATAAGAAAACCCCGACGCCGCCGGGGTTGGTGCATCCTGAGGGATTCGAACCCTCGACCTGCGGATTAAGAGTCCGATGCTCTGCCAGCTGAGCTAAGGATGCGTGACAAAAATACGAAAATATATTTTTGGCGCAAAACGGATCGCTCGGCGGACGCGAACGGCGCGGTTCGGCGGGTTATCGGGAAAGTTTGGCGGCTATGGCGCGCGCGAGTTCGCCGAGACGAGGGGAGCCGGCGTCGAGCGACGCGACGTCGAAGCCGTCCTCCCCGACGGGAACCCGACGCGCCTCCCCCTCCACGCAATTCCACACCGTAATCGACGACGGATCGAGGAACGCCGCGCGCGCGCATTCTACTCGACGAGCCATATGTCGGCGCGCCTCGTCGCGTTTCGAGAACGCCACAAGGTTCGACAACTCGCGGAGTATGGTCTCGTCGCCGGTCTCGATCGTCGCCGGAACGCCCGCGTTGACGGCGCTCGCGAGGAACCGCGCCATCCGCGCGCGCTGATCCGACGAGAGGTGCAGCTCCGGCTCCTCGATCGAAAGTCGATGACTTCGCCGCGCCAGATACCGAAAGTAGAGGACCGTTCCCGCCAACGATCTCGCCGAAGAGGGCGCCGCGTGCAACGGGAGCGACTCGCGGGCGCCGTTCGGGAGGAACGCCGTTTCGCCGCGTTCGTTCAGCTCGATCCGACCGGCGAGAATCTGTTCCTCGAGTTGGCGCGCGAGCTTCTCGAACTCGCTCTTTTCCTTAAGCAACGCGCCGACGTCCTCGAAGAACGCGATGTTGTCCTTAAGCGACGCGGGTTGCTTGGCGCTCGATCGGAGCGCAACATTGAGCGGATCGATTTCAGCGCGCTCCCCCTTGACCTCGAGCATCTCCTCGATAAGCGACGCCCGCTTGGCGGCCACCGACTTACCGAGAACGGCTATCGCCGCGCGTTCCGCGGGTTGCGAGAAAGCGTGGGGGCCCGCCGCCGCGAGGAACAAGCCCGTCAAGATGTTCGCGACGGTGTTGTAGAGGAACTCGTCCGAAACGCGGATCTTGACGTCCGCCTCCTCCGGCTTATACTCGCGCTCGATTACGTACGAATAGCTAAAGACGGTCGAACCCTTCGGTTTGTTGACGCCGAAGGTGAGGTCGCGGTTGTAATACATCACTTTGTGATACACGTCCGGCGCGGCGAGGGGCTCGCGGAGTTCTTCGACGTCCTCGAT
>WJMR01000080.1 GCA_014727845.1 Ignavibacteriales bacterium | reverse complement strand
GTTTAAGGGCTCGTCGGAAAAGGTGAACTTCTCCTCGAACCCCGATGGCGCCAAGATCTACGTCAACGGCCAGATGATCGGCGAAACGCCGTATCAGATGAACCTCTCCTCGAAGGACACGCACACCATTGAATTCCGTAAGGAGGGCTACGAGACGCGGACCTATATCATTAACAGCAAGATGGCGGCGGGCTATCTCGTTCTCGATATCCTTTTTGGATTCATACCCGTTATCGTGGACGCCGCGACGGGTGCGTGGATGACGCTCGAAACGGCGAACGTAATGGCGCAGCTGGAGAAAAAAGAGGCGAGCGCCCCGTAATCGATTGCCCACAACCCAATACGACAAAGCCCTCGCTCCAAAAAGAGCGGGGGCTTTTCGCGTACCGAAGGCGGGACTCGAACCCGCACCCGGGGTAAACCGGACCGGATTTTGAATCCGGCGCGTCTACCAATTTCGCCACTTCGGCTTCCGAAAACGAGACGGTTTCATCTTACCGCCGTTTTCATTTTATTGAATTCCAAATGTAGTTAATTTCCCCCTCGCACGCAATACGACGGAAGCAATATGGAGTGCAAGAAAGAGCAAAACCTCGCCAACTGTAACTGTTCCTACGAGCCGTGTCCGCGCAAAGGCCTCTGCTGCGAGTGTGTGCAATATCATTTGCGGACGCGGGAAGTTCCCGGCTGCTTCTTCCCCGACGACGCCGAGCGCTCGTACGATCGCTCGTTCGAACATTTCGCGAAGTTGGTCGCCAAGGGCGCGGTCTAATCGTCGAAACCGAGACGGTGTAGGGCTTCCCCGATCGTGTCGTAGTCGTAACCCTTGCCGTAGAGGAACTGCGAGAGCTTCGCTTTGCGCATAAGCGGATCCTTTTCGCCCGCCAACCGCGCGAGTTTCCGCTCGCCGAGCGCGACCGCCCGTTCGAGTTGGTCCTTCTCCGGGTAGGCGGACGCCGCCCGCTCGACCGTCTCTCGCGAGGCGCCTTTCGCCAACAACTCTTGCGCGATCTTCTTCGCCCCCATTTGCTTCCCGAGCGCGCGCTCCTCGAAGTACCGCTCGGCGAATTCCTCGTCGTTCAGATAGCCGCGCCGATCGAGATCCTCCAGCGTCTCCTCGATAATCCCCTCGTCGAATCGCTTTTGGCGGAGTTTCCGGCGGAGTTCGGCTTTCAGATGAGGACGGCGCGCCAACGCGCGGTAGGCGCTCGAGCGTACGAGGAAGCGGTCGTTCTCCAATCGGAGGTCTTCTCGCTCCTCCTCGGTCAGGACGTCGTTGGCGCGGAGTCCGCGATCCAACGCGATCTCCTTGGCAACCGTCAGCGTTTCCCCGTCGAGAAATTCGATCTTCACGTATCGCTCCCCCTTCCTCGCGATTCGTTTAACTATCACGCCTCGATCCGCTACTTCGCGCCCTTCTTCGTCTTACTCTCGTCGGCTTTCGTCTCCTCGCTCGCCGCCTCCTCCTTCTCGGCGGGCTCCTCCTCGACGCCGAAGCCGAGCTTCCGTTTTACTTCCGTTCTTAGCTCCTCGAAGAGGTCTTGATCCTCGACGAGCTTCTGTCGGATATTTTCTCTGCCTTGGTAGCGGTCTTCCTTATAGGTGAACCACGCGCCGCCCTTCTTCACGACGCCGAGGTTGACGGCGAGATCGAGGACGTCGCCCGTCTTCGAGATCCCCTCGTTGTAGAGAATGTCGAACTCGACTTCCTTGAACGGCGGCGCCACCTTGCTCTTAACCACCTTCACGCGCGTCCGATTGCCGATAACGTCTCCGCCGTCCTTAATCTGCGCGATGCGTCGGATATCCAACCGTAGCGACGCGTAAAACTTGAGCGCGTTGCCGCCCGTCGTTGTTTCGGGATTACCGAACATCACGCCGATTTTCTGGCGGAGCTGGTTGGTGAAGATGACCGACGTTTTCGATCGGTTGATCGCGCCCGTGAGTTTGCGGAGCGCTTGGGACATCAGTCGCGCCTGCATCGCCATATGGCTGTCGCCCATCTCGCCTTCAATCTCCGAGCGGGGCACCAGCGCGGCGACCGAGTCGATGACGATCACGTCGAGCGCGTTGGAGCGGACGAGCGTGTCGGCGATCTCGAGCGCTTGTTCGCCGTAATCGGGTTGCGAGAGCAGAAGGTTCGCCGTATCCACCCCGAGCCGCTTGGCGTATCGGGTGTCGAGCGCGTGTTCGGCGTCGATGAACGCCGCGACGCCCCCGCGCTTCTGCGCCTCGGCGACGACGTGCAGACAGACGGTGGTTTTACCGCTCGATTCGGGTCCGTAAATCTCGATGATCCTGCCGCGCGGAATGCCGCCGACGCCGAGCGCGATATCCAACGAGAGCGCGCCCGTCGGGATCGCCTCGATGTTCTTCGCCACGACGTCGTCGCCCAATTTCATGATCGATCCCTTGCCGTGGTTCTTCTCGATCGTCGCGATCGTGTCGTCGAGAATTTTCATTCGCTGATCTTTTTCGTTCGCCATCGCTACTCCGGTTCGATTGTGTGTGTCGGCGTATAGACCGATCCGCTCGGTCGGAGCCGACTTTCGTAAAGCGTTATCGTTCGCGCCCAAAACTCGCGGGCGTCGAATCGGTGGTTCGTAAATTCGTCGATCGCGCGTTTCGGAAATCCGCGCTTAATCCTGAGCAACGTGACGTGCGGCTTGAACGATCTCCGCTCGTTCGGAAATCCGAGCGCCGCCGTCGCCTCGTCGATCTCCCGCGCCGTTTCGCGCAACGTTTCGGGGACGCGCGCCCCCGCCCAAAGAATCGCGGGTTTCCCGTTCCGGAAGAAGAAGCCGAACCGCTCGAGCGCGCACTCGTACGGTCCGCGCGTCCGAAGCCCTTCGAGCGCGTCGATCGCCCCTTCGGTTTGCCGCTCGTCGGCGTCCCCCAAGAACTTGAGCGTGATGTGCCACTTCGATTGCGGCTCCCATCGGAGCGCGAGATCGTTCGGCGCGAGGCGCGCTCTCGCCTCCTCGATCTCGCGTTTCGGTTCCTCGGGCAAATCGAGCGCGACGAACAATCTACGCATCGATGGAAATCCCGAGAATAACGCGCCGTAACATATCCAACGCCGCCGTCGCCGCGCGAACTTTGTTCTGTCGGCGGTCGTCGCCGAAATTAAACGCTTTGACCGTCACCCCGTCGTCGTCGGCGACCGCCACATACACCAAGCCGACGGGCTTGTCGGAACCGCCGGCGGTCGGTCCCATAATTCCCGTAATCGCCAACCCGACGTCCGCCGCGGAAACCGCCTTCACGCCCTCGGCCATCTGCTTCGCCGTCGTTTGGCTCACGGCGCCCTCGGCGTTCAGGTCGTCCTCGTTCACGTGTAGGATCTCGACTTTCGAGGCGTTGCTGTAACTAACGACGCCCCGCTCGTAGAAGTCGCTCGCGCCGCCAAAGTCGGTGAGCATCGAGGAGAGCAAGCCGCCCGTGCAGGATTCCGCGACGGCGAGCTCGAGGTCGCGATCCTTCAGCAGGCGCCCGACGACTTCCGCCAACGTCTCGTCGTCTTTGCCGAAGATGAATCTGCCCGCCTTGCCTCGGATGCGCTGCTCGACGGCTTGGAGTTTCTCGTCCGCCTCTTTGTCGGTCTCGCCGACGGCGGTGATCCGAATGCGCACGCCGCCGAGCGTGGGCAGAAAGGCGAGTTCGCCCCCCTCGGATATTTCGTCGATATCGCCGAGTTTGTCGTAGAGATTGGATTCGCCTATGCCCGTCGTGAGGAGCGTGAGACGCTTGGTGTGCGCGGCGCTTTCGCCGACTCGCTCTTTGAGACGGGGCAGCACGAACGTCTCCATCATCTCGCGCATCTCGTGCGGCACGCCGGGCATGGCGACGAAAATCTTGCCGTCCCGCTCGATCCAGTAGCCGGGCGCGGTGCCGCGTTTGTTGCGGATCGGCTCGGCGCAGTCGGGCACCATCGCTTGGTCTTCGTTGATCTTCGCCAGCGGACGGTTGAGCCGATCGAAGCGCTCCTTGATATCCTCCATCACGTCCTTATCGCCGACGAGTTGGCAACCGAAGAAATCGACGACGGCCTCTCGGGTTCGGTCGTCGTGCGTCGGTCCGAGTCCTCCCGTGGAGAAAACGACGTCCGCCTTTTTCCAAACGCGGCGATACTCGCCGACGATTTCGTCGATCTTATCGGGCGCGACCGAGGCGCCGCCGACGTTGATCTCGATTTCCGACATTTTCTCGCCGATATAGGCGGCGTTGGTGTTGAGCGTCGAGCCGAGAAGGATCTCGTCGCCGACGGTTACGATGTGCGCTTTCATAGAATCCCAAGATCGTGAACAAACGCAAAATTATCGGTGAGCCAAATCGCGGCGTGAACTATTCCGAGCGCGTAGATCGCGGAGATCACGTCGTCGAGCATAACGCCCATCCCCCCTTCTATCGACTCGGCTTGGCGCGCGGGCGGGGGCTTGAGGATATCCAACGCCCGCCACACCACGAAGGCGAACGCCAACGCGGGGATGGTCTTCGGCACGGCGATCAGCGAGATCCACATCCCCACAACCTCGTCAACCGTGCACTCGGCGGGGTCCTCGCCGTACGCCTCCTCGAACTTGTCGCCGACGAAAACGCCGTAAATGAAGAAAACGACGATGGCGGGCGCGAGGACGTACCAGCGCTCGAATCCGGGTATAAGAAAGATAGCCAACCCCGCCGCGCTTCCCCACGTGCCGGAGGCGGGACGCATATAGCCCGTAAAAAATCCCGATCCAATCGCCTTCTCAAAGAGGTTCACGCTTGCTCCGAAATAGCGCCTTCAGCGCTTCCCAATTCTTATAGAAATACAACGCGCCCGTGTGCACCGTTATGAACGTGATAACGAGGAACGTGTAATAGATCAAATCTTCGTTTAGCAACGCGTCGAACAAGGGACCATGGTTCCGATCAAAGTACGCATTATTCGCAAAAACAAAAACCATCAATAGATAATAGAGGAACGCCATCTGTATGAACGTCTTCCATTTGGCGTAGTGGGAGGTCTTGAACGAGATCCCCCGCCACTCGGCGTAGCCCCGAAGCAGGGTTATCACGACGTCCCGAGAGACGACGACGACGACCGCCCACAAAGGCAACACGCCGAGCGCGACGAAACTAAAGAACGCGCCGGCGGTGAGGATCTTATCCGCCAGCGGATCCATAAACTTGCCCCAATCCGAGATGTAGTTAAATTTCCGCGCCAGCCAGCCGTCGTACCAGTCCGTGAGCGCGGCGACGCCAAACACGCCGAGCGCGATCTCTTTATAGTAAGCGCCCTCCGTCAGGAAGAAATAGATAAAGACGGGCGTGAGGAGGATGCGGAGTATCGTCAGTTGATTCGGGAGCGTCATAGTCGCTTATTCCGGTTCTCGCCCGACGAGCATCCGGCACGCCTCGCGGTAGCGTTCGGCGGTGCGACGGAGGACGTCCTCGGGTAGCTCGGGCGGCGGCGGTTGTTTATTAAATCCGATCGAGATTAGGTAGTCGCGGAGGAATTGCTTATCGAAGCTTGGCGGCGTTTCTCCGGGGCGGTAGTCCGCTTTGCGCCAGTAGCGCGAGGAGTCGGGCGTGCACACTTCGTCGATGAGGAGCAACTCTCCCTCGTCGTCGAGTCCGAACTCGAATTTCGTGTCGGCGAGAATCACGCCCCGCCGGTCGGCGTAGTCGGCGCAGTGGCGGAAGACCTCCAGCGACTTTTCGCGCACGCGCTCGGCGAGCTCCGCGCCCACGAGATTTTTCATCTCGTCGAAGGTGATGTTCTCGTCGTGCGCGCCCAACTCCGCCTTCGTCGAGGGGGTGAAGATCGGCTCATCGAACCGCTCGGCGAGCCGCACCCCCTCGGGCAACCCGACGCCCGAGACGGCGCCCGTCGCTTGGTAATCCTTCCACCCGCTCCCGACGAGATACCCCCGAACGATGCACTCGACGGGCAAAGGGTTCGCCTTCTTCACGAGCGACGTACGCCCGCGTAACGCGTTGATATGGTCGGCGGTTTCGGGCGGAAAGTCGTTCGGGTCGTCCGAGAGGAGATGATTCGGGACGATCCCGGCCGTCTCGCGAAACCAGAACGAGGAGAGGAGCGTGAGCGCCGCGCCCTTGGAGGGGACGCCTTGCGCGAAGACGACGTCGAACGCGGAAACGCGATCGGTGGAGACGACGAGATACGCGTCGCCGGCGTCGTAGAGTTCGCGCACCTTTCCGCCGCGAGCGTGCGGCAACCCCGTTTGGGGGGCGTTAAGCATTGGGTCCATTCGTCGCGGCGTTGTGGTTAAAATAATCGAAGCGATAAGGTACCAATTTTCGGCGTAACATGTAATCGGCGTCGGCTCGTCGCGAGCCCCGAACGAACGTCCGTCGGGGAATCCGCGAAAAAAAGCCGCTCGAATTATGAAAAAATATCCGAAGGCGCTATATTGAAAAATTGTTAATTCACCGCCGCATCTATGGCACACTTCTAATCTCACGACGTAACATTCGAGGAAGAGAGTATGTTCAAAAAGCATCCGTCGGGATTGCCCGTTTTGTTTTTTACGGAAATGTGGGAGCGTTTTGGGTTCTACCTGATGCTCGGCATTTTCGTGCTATATATGAACGCGAAAGACGGTATGGGCTTCAGCTTGGAGGAAGCCGCCGACATTTACGGAACCTATTTGGCGCTGGTGTATCTCACGCCGTTCTTGGGCGGATTGCTTGCCGACCGTCATCTCGGATATCGCAAGTCGATCTTCATCGGCGGCATTCTGATGGGCTTGGGCTACTTGGGCTTGGGCACGACCGTCCACTCCCTCTTTTGGCCCTCCCTCCTCATGATCATCTTCGGCAACGGATTTTTCAAGCCGAACATCTCGACGTTGGTCGGGAACCTCTACACCGAGGAGAACAAGAAGCTCAAGGATTCGGGCTACAACATCTTTTATATGGGCATCAACATCGGCGCGTTCGTCTGTAACTTCATCGCGGCGTATCTTCGGAACTCGTTCGGCTGGGGCTACGCGTTCGCGGCGGCGGGAATCGGTATGTTCATCGGCGTCATTTGGTTCGCGCTCGGTCAGAAGCACGTGAAGGAAGCCGACGTGATGAAGCCGAAGCAGCCCGAGGATCGCTCGTTGTGGAACATCACGGGAACGGTCTTCGCGCCCGCCATCATCGCCGGCGTTATCGGTTGGTTCCTGCCCGGCTTGCTTTTCGGCGAAGGGGCGACCATCCTCGGCGCGCCTTCGACCGACGCGTTCTTGTTCGCCGCCATCCCGATCGCGTTGTTCTACCTGTTCCTTTTCATCCGCGCCTCCTCGGAAGATCGCGAACCCGTCGGCGCCCTCTTGGCGATCTTCGGCGTCGTGATCGTCTTCTGGGCGGTCTTCCACCAGAACGGCGCCGCGCTCACCGTATGGGCGCGCGACTACACCGACCGGGCGATGCCCGAGGTCGTCGAACCCGTCGCCGAGAAACTCGGCTTCACGCAAGTGGTCACCGACTCGCTCCGAGAAGTCGAACAACTCGATACGCACGGCGTGCCCGTTACGGGCGCGGACGGCAAGCCCGTAACCGTCTTGGGTCCCGACCCTTATTTCAACAACGTTCCGGAGACGGAGCGCCCCGCGGACGGCAAAATGGTTCTTATCTCGACGGAGATATTCCAATCGGTCAACCCGTTCTTCGTGGTCGTCTTAACGCCCGTTGTGGTCGGGTTCTTTACCTTCCTCAGGAAACGAAAGAAGGAACCCTCGACGCCCGCGAAGATCGGCTACGGCTTGCTCATCACCGCCGCCTCGACGCTGGTGATGGTCGCCGCCGTCTTCGCCGCTCAAAACGGCGCCGCCAAGGCCTCGCCCCTTTGGCTGATTATGTCCTACGGCGTCATCACAATTGGCGAGCTATTCTTAAGCCCGATGGGACTCTCGCTCGTCTCCAAACTCAGCCCCCCGCGCATCACCTCGTTGATGATGGGCGGATGGTTCGTCTCGACCGCGCTCGGCAACAAGCTCTCCGGCGTGCTCTCGGGATTGTGGACGACCTACGACCACAAGGCGTACTTCTTCCTCGTGAACTTCATCGGCGCCGCGGTCGCGGGCTTGTCGGTCTTCGCGATGCTGAAGTGGCTCAGACGAGTGGTTAAGGAACACACGGGCGACTCGTAAGACCAACGAGCGACTCTTGAACGAACCGACCGTCGGCTCTTGCGGGGCTTTCGGTCGGTTCTTTTTTTATCGTATGCATAAGAACTTTTTCTATCTGGCGCGGACGGTCGTCGAGCTGAACCGAGCGCTCGTCGGGTTCGCGGCGCGCGAGGCGTTCTCCTTCCAAAAGAACCGACTCGTCGTGGCGCTGGAATCCCCCGACGAGGAGCGAGCGTTGGAAATCTCGACCGATCCGGGGCTCCCCTACGTCTCGCTTCGGGAAGACCTCCGCAAAGCGCGGAAGAACGTCGTCGGGTTTTTCGAGCGCGCCTTGCCCGCCTCGAACGTCCGATGCGCTATCGCGTGCCACGACCGAACGATCCGCTTTTCCCTTCCCGCGGGCGATCTCTTCTTCGCCGTGCGCGGCGGGGCGACAAACGTCGTCTTCGTCGGCGAGGGAGGCGAGATCGAGTCCTTCCATAAAACGGACGAAGAGAAGCTCGGCGCGTTCGTCGAGGAGATGAAGACGACCGACTTCACGGAAGACTACCCGATTCCCCCGCTCGACCCGGTCGAGGATGAACGTCCGACGCGCGCGATTAAGAAGCGACATCCCTACCTCGGCAAAGAGATGCAACTCGAGGTCGAGGCGCGTCTCGCTAACCCGACGCCCGAAGAGGCGGTCGCCGAATATCAACGAGCGATTATGGAGACCGTATCGGCTCCCCTGCGCGTTTTCGTGGAGGAGGGGGACGCGGCGTTGGAGCCGACGACGTTCGGGCGGGGCGGCGCGAGCGAACTCTCCCGCCACGAATCCGCAATCGAGGCGACGCGCTCGTTTCTCCGCGAACGTTACGCTCGCAAAGGATTCGGGGAACGATTCAAACGACTCGACAAGGCGCTGGCGCGCGAGGCGGACAAGCTTTCCTCTCGGCTCCATCGGCTGGAAGAGCGCGTCAATCGCGGCTCTCGCGAGGAGGAGTATCGACGCGCGGCGGATCTTCTGCTCGCAAACATCGGTACGCTCCGGAAGGGGGCGAAGTCGGCGACGGTGGAGGATTACTATCGCGACGGCGAACCGACGACGATTAAACTGAAGGAAGACGCCTCGCCGAAAGAGAACGTCGATCGCTACTACGAGAAGGCGCGCGACGAGCGGGTCTCCTTCGAGCGCTCGAAGACGCTCCTCGCCGAGACGCGCCGACGATACGACGATCTATCCCAAAAGAGAACGCGCCTCGAGGAGGCGACGCAAACGAAGGAGCTTGACGCGATGCTCGACGAACTCGGCGAGGGACGCGCCGCCAAGAGCGGCGGCGACGATCTCGCCTCTAAATTCAAACAATATATTATAGAGGGAAAGTATCGCCTCTATGTCGGGAAAGACGGCGCAAACAACGATCTCCTTACGCAACGGTTCGCGAAACCGAACGACTATTGGTTCCACGCCCGCGCCGTTCCCGGCTCGCACGCGGTCTTGAAGATCGACAACGCGAAGGAGGACGTTCCGAAATCCGTACTGAAAAAGGCGGCGGCGATAGCGGCGTTCCACTCGAAGGCGAAGACGGCGGGGACGGTTCCCGTGAGTTGCACGCCGAAGAAGTACGTCTTTAAACGGAAGGGCGCGCCCGTCGGGCAGGTGCAACTCAAGCGGGAGGACTCGCTCCTCGTGAAGCCGGGCGTTCCCGAGGGGTGCGAGTTCGTCGAGTAATAGCGATTTGTGTCGATTTTTAAGCGTATCGCGACAGGCGCGCGTTGTTCCAATAATAATTTTTTGTATCTTTTGTTTTCGACCTTGAGGGGCGGGCTTTCCCCTCGCGCAACGATCAAGACGGAGAACGGTAAAAAAACATAGATCCGCCGGCGGGCGCGACTACGACGTTCGTCGGGCAACTAACCCCAACCATCATCCTAACAAAGGGCATTCTTTATGGTCGATAGTATATGCATCTTTGAGGGCATCTACTTCACGCGGCTGTTGCCGCTGGTTTATTTCCGCCCCCAATACGATTTGCGATGCGGAATATTGACGTTGCGAGAGAAAGTCGAGAAGCGCTACCCCGACATTCCGATCTCGCTTCACTGCCGATCCTACTTGAAGGAAACGGTAAAGCAACACAACCCCGACCGGAAGGTCAACGAGATCGAAGGCAAGAAGTGTTTGCTTATTAACGGTCGCGCGGTTTTCGACGACACGTTGAAGGACGCGATCGACTTGAAGGCGCAGGACACGCTCTACGTCAAGGGCGACCAAATCGTCGCGGCGGTCGTCGGCGGCAAGAAGCTCGACGAGCTGAAAGAGGGCTTGAACGATCTGTTCACGCTTTCGGACTTCAACGACCTCGTGAAGGTCGAGTTGAAGGACGCCAACATCGCCACGTACCCGTGGGATCTCGTCCAACAAAACGGCGAGCAGATCGAGAAGGATTACGCGCTGCTCGTGGGCGACGAGAAGGAGAAGATAAAAGGCGCGATCTACGAGGGCGTCACGATCGTCAATCGCGACAACGTGTATATCGCCGAAGGCGCGAAGGTGAAGCCGGGCGTGGTGCTCGACGCCGAAGAAGGACCGATCTACATCGACAAGAAGGCGACGATCTTTCCGAACGCCGTCATCGAAGGTCCCGCGTTCGTCGGGGAGAGCTCGAAGATCAAGATCGGCGCGAAGATCTACGAAGGCACGAGCGTCGGCGAAGTCTGCAAGGTCGGCGGCGAGGTCGAGGAATCGATCATCCACTCGTACTCGAACAAGCAGCACGACGGATTTTTAGGCCACGCTTATCTCGGGCAATGGTGCAACCTCGGGGCGGACACGAACAACTCCGACCTGAAGAACAACTACGGCTCGGTGAAGGTGTACGTCAACGACGAGCAAATCGACTCCGGCTCGATGTTCGTGGGGTTGACGATGGGCGACCACTCGAAATCCGGCATCAACACGATGTTCAACACGGGCACGGTTGTCGGGGTGTGCAGCAACGTCTTCGGCTCCGGCTTCCCTCCCAAATACGTTCCCTCGTTCGCGTGGGGCGGTTCGGAAGCCGTAACCACTTACGATATGGAGCGCGCTCTGGACGTCTCGCGACGCGTGATGGCGCGACGCGACGTGGAGCTAACCGAACACGACGAGAAACTCTTTCGGAAGGTGTTCGACTTGACGAAGGACGAACGGAAGAAACGCGGCTTCCCGAATTAATCCGAACGAGTCGCGATATTCATTAACCAAAGGGCAACAACGAAAGGACACACGCAATGCGCGTTATCATCCAACCGAATTACGATTTGGTCTCGAAATGGTCGGCGAACTTGGTCGCCAACAGAATCAACGCGTTCAACCCGACGGCGGATCGCCGCTTCGTGTTGGGCTTGCCGACCGGCTCCTCCCCGCTCGGGATGTATAAAGAGTTGATCAACCTGAATAAGAAGGGCGTCGTCTCGTTTAAGTACGTCACCACCTTCAACATGGACGAGTACGTGAAAATCCCGGAAGACCATCCGGAGAGCTATCACTCGTTTATGTTCAACAACTTCTTCAATCACATCGACATCGACAAGAACTTCGTCAACATCCTCGACGGCAACGCCGCGGATCTCGAGAAGGAATGCGAGAGCTACGAAAAGAGAATCGAGGAGGCGGGCGGCATTCACCTGTTCCTCGGCGGCATCGGTCCGGACGGACACATCGCGTTCAACGAGCCGGGATCGTCTTTGGCGAGCCGCACGCGCGTCAAGACGCTGACGATGGACACGATCATCGCCAACTCGCGCTTCTTCGACAACGACATCACCAAGGTGCCGAAGACGGCGTTGACGGTCGGCGTAAAAACCGTGATGGACGCCGACGAAGTGATGATCATTATTAACGGGCACAAGAAGGCGCACGCGTTGCATAAGGTGGTCGAAGAGGGCGTCAACCATATGTGGACGGTTAGCGCGCTTCAACTGCATCCGAAGGGCGTCATCGTCTGCGACGACGAGGCGACCGCCGAGATGCAGGTGCAAACGGTGAGCTACTTCAAGGATATCGAGAAAGATAACCTCGATCCCGACACTCTGCTGAAGTAACGATTAGCCATAGCGGATTACCAAAGGCGCTCGCATCGGGCGCCTTTTTTTTTCTTTGGCTTGACGGCGGACGTATAAAAAAAGCCGATTCGACGGGAACGAATCGGCTTGAGAATTTCTCGACGACGGTCGGCGTCAGAACTCTTCGATTTCCGGAAGCTCGACTTTGAAGACGCCGCCGAATCTCGGCGCGACGTCCTCAATCATAATCGTCGCGGCGCCTTCGTAGCCGTCGAACGAATAGATGTCGATCTGCTTAACCTTCGGGTTGTCCACGAAAACGAGAAAGCGCTGGAGCTGTTCCTCGCTTAGGTTCTCGACTTTCGTAACCGTAAATTTCGTTCCCGGACTAATGCGCCGGGTGTTGTCGTGCGGCTCGATATCCATTTGGAAGTACTCGAGAATCTCGTAACGCTCGCCGCTCTCGGGAAGACGCCCGTAGGTTTGGCTCTCGTACACGCGCACCGAGTCGGTATAGGGCGGTACGATGATCTCTTTCTGCACGGTTAACGAGGCGCCCGCGGGTAGGAGTTCCAACGTTTGCGCGAACGCGGTTCCGCCGCAAATTGTGATTACAAATAGAGAGATGGTGAGTAATCGCACAACCGTTTCCCCAATTTTAATTCTTGTAAAACCATTTGTGGGCATGTTTCAAATACCTTGCCGATTTTCCGAGTCGCGCGGGACGCGTCGATTCGCCGTTATCTCTCTCGTCTATTCGATGCGGACGTTCCGTCGTCCACTTTTACAAACTCGGTCGTCCATAAATGTGGACGCGCATCGCTTATTGAATTTACAAATTTAGATAAAAAACAAAAAGATACCAATCTCTCCAAAATTTCGTTTCCCGCCGGGCGCTCGCCGACCGCTATTTGTTGAAGAGACCGGAGCGATAAAGTTGGCGGAACTTCTTAAACTTCTCGCCGAGCGAGAGCTCCTTATTGCAATTCAGAAGGCATGGCATCTTGCATCGCTTCATCGCTTCGCGAATTTTCCGCGCTTGCTCGCCGTCCCAAATATCTCGCACGCGCTCCTTGTAGAGATTGCCGATCGGGGGATACTTGAAGCAGAGATCGACGTCGCCGTTCGCCTGTATGTTCATCCGATCCAAACCGAGGAAGCACGGCTCGCTATTGATTACGACGCTCGGATCGGCGAAGTAGTCGCGGATGAGATCGAGATCGTCGCGCGTGTTCATTATACGCGGGTCCTCGCTTTTCAATTCCTTTATATACTCGATACCTTCGCCCAATTTTTCAAGGTCGTCCACCCAGTAGTCGTATGATTTCCAATCCTTGAACTTCACGTCGATCGGCTCGATCGACTGAAGCAACCAGCGGTCGATATCCAGCCCGAGAAAGAAGTCCGCCATTTCCTTTAGCTCGGAACCGTTCGGCTTCATCACCACGCTCGAGACGCCGAGCGTCATATCGCCGTGTTCTCGGAGGTAGGCGAGCGCGGCGACGTTCTTCTCCCACAACCCGGGCGTGCCTCGGAATTTATCGTGGACTTCCGGACGGTGGCTATCGATGGAAATAGTGAGATACTTCAATCCCGACGCGATAACCTTGTCGCAAATCTTCGGCGTGAGATTGATGCCGTTCGTGCTGATCTTCGCGACGACGCCCCTATCGGCGCAGTGGCGGAAAACGTCGTAGATGCCGGGATAGATGAGCGGCTCGCCTCCCGAGAAGTTGACGACGAACCCGTCGCCGATCCAATCCTTCAAGTCGTCGAGCGCTTGGAGGAGGGTCTCCTTCTTCAGGTATATCTTCTTGTTCTTCCAGTTGTCGCACATCAAACACCGCGCGTTGCAGTAGTCGATGAGCATAATGGCGATCTGCGTCGGCTTCGAGTAGGTCGCCCGCGTCCGCTTGCTTACTTCCTTCTTCGCGATGTTCGTCGCGTTCGTGTAAACGTATTGAACTACACCCATATCGCGTTTCGTTGTTTTCGATGCGGCGAAAAGTATCTATTTACGGATTGAGATCAAAGCCGACGGGCGCGCTTCGTCCGTCGGGTCGTCGGGCGAACGCGCGCCACTAAAAATAGGTGTTGAAATTGGTCGGCGCTATTTCCTACATTATTGTTGAAACGATTACCCATCCAATTCCAAGGAGATGTTATGAGCGCCGAAAAAAAAGGCGGCGTGGACGAGTCCCGCTACCGTATGGAAACGCAGCTCATCTACGGCAGAGACTTCACGCCAAAATGGAACTACCAACATCACGTCATTCCCCCGCTCTCCTCGTCGGTCATCTATCGGCTGGATAGCGTCGAGCGCGGCGCGGAGGGCTTCGTCGAGTTCGCCAACCCCGAGTATCTCTCGGAGGACCGCGACCCGATCTACATCTACGACCGACTCGGCGAACCGAACAAGGATATGCTCGAGGAGAATCTCGCGCACGTCGAACGCGGCGAAACGGCGGTCACCTTCTCGGCCGGCATGGGCGCCATCTCGAGCGTCCTCGGCGTGCTCACCAAAGCGGGCGAGGAGATCGTCGCCAACGGCACGCTCTACGGTTGCACCTACTCGTTGCTCAAGAACTGGTTCCCGCGCTGGAACGTTAAGACGACCTTTGTCGATTTAAAGAACGTCGAGAACCTGAAAAACGCCGTCACCGATAAAACGCGCGTCGTCTATTTCGAGTCCCCCTCCAACCCGACGCTCGAAGTGATCGACGTCGCCGAGACGCGCAAGGCGATCGACGAGATCAACGAAACGCGCGGCGAGGAAGAGAAGATCCACATCGTCGTGGACAACACCTTCGCGACCCCCTACTGCCAACGCCCGCTCGAGCACGGCGCGCACTTCGTCGTCCACTCGCTCACAAAGGGTATCGGCGGATTTGGCGCGGATATGGGCGGCGTGGTGGTCGGTCCGCGAAAGTGGAAAGATCGCATTCTCCTTTTTAGAAAAGATCTCGGCGCGGTGATGAGTCCGAAAGCCGCTTGGCCCGTCCTCACCTACGGTCTCTCCACGCTTCACCTCCGCCTCTCGCGGATGGTGAAGAGCGCGTGGAAACTGGCGGAGTTCCTCGAGACGCGGGACGAGATCGAGTACGTCAACTACCCCGGTTTGAAAAGCTATCACCGCCACGATATCGCGAAGAAACAGATGCTCGACTTCGAGGGCGAGTTCGCGCCCGGGGCGTTGCTTTTCTTCGGGTTGAAAGGCGAGACGAACGAGGAGAAGAAGGAACGCGGCAGGCGCTTCATGAACTACGCCGCCGAGAACGCCTATACGCTCACCTTGGCGGTGAGCTTGGGGCACACACGCACGCTGATCGAGCACCCCGCGTCGATGACCCACTCGATGATCCCTACCGAGGAGCTGGTCGAGGCGGGCGTCGATCCGGGCGGCGTTCGCATCGCCCTCGGGCTGGAGAACGTGGACGATCTAATTCAGGACGTCGAGCGTTGCCTCGAAGCCGTCTAACGCATATTCGTGAACGGGCGTCGTCCGCGAAGACGGCGCCTCCTTGTTGGGAAAGGAACGGGTTATGAGATTTGGCATCCCCAAAGAAACATATTTAAACGAGACGCGCGTGGCGCTCTCGCCCGCCGGCGTCGATTCGCTTGTCCGCGCCGGCAACGACGTATTCGTGCAAAGCGGAGCGGGAGCGGGCGCGCACTTCACCGACGACGACTACCGCGAGATCGGCGCGCAAATCGTGTACTCCGCGGACGAGGCGTTCCAACGCGCCGACGTCGTTCTCAAGGTCTCGCCCCTCACGTCGGAGGAGACCGACTACTTCATGGAGGGGCAGATCATCCTCTCCTTCCTTCACCTCCCCGTCGGAAGCAAGGCGATCGTCGAGAAGTTGCTCGAGAAGAACGTCACGGCTATCGGCTCCGAGCTGATCGAGGACGCGAACGGACTACCCGTGTTGAGACCCCTTAGCGAGATCGCGGGACAGTTGGCGGTGCAGGTAGGCGAACAATTCTTGAAAAGCGTGACGCCGGAAGGTCGCGGGGTGCTGCTCGGCGGTATCTCGGGCGTGGCGCCCGCGGCGGTCGTCGTCTTAGGCGCGGGCGTTGTCGGAACGGCGGCGGCGCGCGCGGCGATCGGCAAAGGCGCGCACGTCATCGTGCTCGACCGCGACGTCGATAAACTGCGGATGATCGATACGCGTATGCCGCATAAAGTCACCACCGTCGTCGCGAACGACTACACCCTCAAGCGCGGCGTCAAGTTCGCCGACGTGCTTATCGGCGCGATACAAACGCGCGGCGGCAAGTTGGAGCAGGTCGTCACCGAAGAGATGGTGGCGATGATGAAGCCGGGCGCGGTGATCGTGGACGTCGCCGTCGATCAAGGCGGATGCGTGGCGACGACGCGACCGACGACGATCCAGAGCCCGACGTTCGTCCAACACAAAGTGATTCACTACTGCGTCCCCAACCTCACCTCGCTCGTGGCGCGCACGGCGAGCTACGGCGTCACCAACGCGACGATGCCCTACCTACTCGAGATCGCCGATCGCGGACTCGAGGAGACGCTCGCGATCGATCCCGGATTCGCCAAGGGCGTCTGCACTCTTAACGGAACGGTGACGAACGAGATCGTCGCCGAGACCTTCAACTTCGATCACAAGCCGCTCGCGGCGACCAAATCATAGAGGAGGCGCGGTATGTCGATTCACGATTTAGACAACAAGAACAAATACTCCGCCGCGTTGATGAAGACCTATCGGTCGAAAGTCGTCTCCGCCGCCGAGGCGGTAGAGGTGATTCAATCCGGCGACCGCGTCGCGGTCCACTCGAACACCGCCTTCCCCCACACACTCATCGACGCGATGGTGGCGCGGAAGGACGAACTCGAGGGCGTCATCCTCAATCACGCGCTCTCGGTCGGCGATCTCCCCTACTTCGCGCCGGGGATGGAGAAACACTTCCGACACGAGTCGTTCTTTATGGGCGCGCAGGCGCGGCAAGCCGTCAACGACGGGCGCGCCGACTTCATCCCGATCTACCTCTTCGAGTATCCGATCCTCCATCGGCTCGGCAGGATAAAGACCGACGTCGCGCTCGTACACGTCTCCCCGCCCGACGAGCACGGCTTCTGTAGCTTGGGCGTCGAGGTCGGATTGATTAAAACGCCCGCCGAGAGAGCCACGACCGTCGTCGCGCAAGTAAACCCTCGGATGCCGCGCGCGCTCGGCGACAGCTTCATCCACATCAATAAGATCGACTACATCGTCGAAGTCGAGGAGGAGGTGGACGAGCTACCGCAACACCGCGAAGGAATCTCCGACGAACAGATGAAGGTGTACGACCAAATCGGGAAGAACGTCGCCGAGATGATCGAGGACGGTTCGACGCTCCAGATGGGCATCGGCGTTATCCCCGACTCGGTGCTGAAGTACCTCTCCGATAAGAAGGACCTCGGCGTCCACTCGGAAATGTTCTCCGACGGCACGGTCGATCTCGTCCAACGCGGCGTCATCACCAACCGCGAGAAAGGGCTACACGCGGGCAAGATCATCGTGGGCTTCGTGCTCGGCACGCGCGAGCTCTACGACTTCATCGACAACAATCCGCTCATCGAGTTCCACCCGCAGGAATACGTCAACGATCCGTTCGTGATCGCGCAGAACAAGAAGATGGTGGCGATCAACTCGGCGGTCGAGGTGGACATCACCGGGCAGGTCTGCTCGGATTCGATCGGACCGCGGCTCTACTCGGGATTCGGCGGACAGGTTGACTTCATCCGAGGCGCGACTCGTTCCGAAGGGGGCAAACCGATCATCACGCTCCCCTCGACGACGAAGAACGACACGATCACCCGTGTCGTTCCCACACTCAAGCCGGGAG
>WJMR01000079.1 GCA_014727845.1 Ignavibacteriales bacterium | reverse complement strand
CTGTTAAGGGGACGGCGTAGCCCCGACGAAGGAGGGGCGAAGCGGGGGTTCTCTTGCGGGGCGACGAGCGTAGCGAGCGGGGTTGCTCTTGTGGAGCGACGCGGGTAGCGAGGGAGGTCATCCCGACTTGGCGAGACGCCCGTCTTCGGTGGAAACCCCCGCCCTTCCGATAAATCGGGAGAGCGCCCCCTTGACAGGGGGCATAAAGATTAAGAGCGCCTCGCCCTCTTTTCAGCCCCCTGTCAAGGGGGCGGCGTAGCCCCGACGAAGGAGGGGCGAAGCGGGGGTTCTCTCGCGGGGCGGCGAGCGTAGCGAGCGGGGGTTCTCTTTTAGGGCGCCGGCGTAGCCCCATGAATTGTGATCACTCGCGGAACACCCCGCTCGCTTCGAGGCGTTATGCGTGGAATGCAAATAATCCTTACCTTGCGCCGAGAATATGCGACGTTATTTGTTAATACTACTTTTATCGGCGAGCGCCGCGCGCTGCCAGTCGCCGCCCGCTAGTCTCGACCTATTCTTCGAGATGGCGGATTCCGCGGCGCGGGAGGTTGCGACGCGTCTCGACGAGGGCGAGTCGTATCGGTTGAGCTTGGCGTTGCCGGGCGAGTACGTCGTCTTCGGCGATCGGTTGCTCGCGACGTTTATCGAGGAGGCGGGCGCGCCGACGGATTCCGGCGAAACGACGATTACCCTGACGATCACGCGCGCGTCGGTTCTTTACGGCGAGCCCGAACGGGAGTCGCTCTTCTCGCCCTACCGCGTTCCGCGGGAGTTGTTCCTTTCGGGATCGTTCGCCGTCGTCCGCTCCGAGGAAACCGTCGTCGAGGAGTTCGCGCGCGTCTATCGAGACGCCGTTCGTCGCGATTCGCTCGCCGAGGCGGCGACGCCGGGCGTCGCGTTCACCGACTCGCCCGCGCCCCCCGAGCCGCTTTTCTCCTCCCTCCTCGAACCCGTCGCGGTTATCGGCGCGAGCGCCGCGGCCGTCTGGCTCTTTTTTACCGTTAGAAACGAGTAACGATTTTTCCGCTTGCGGGGTTGTTTCCAAAAATATCTCTTCGTAAATTGTGTGGCTTAGCGATTTGAATTTGAGAACCGAAGGAGTCGAACCATGGCGAGAGTATGCGCCCTGACGGGAAAGCGCCCGAAAGCCGGCAACAACGTATCGCACGCGAACAATAAATCGAAGCGTCGCTTTCTGCCCAATCTCCAGAAGAAACGGATCTGGGTGCAGGAGCTGAACCGCTTCGTGACGGTGAAGCTGAGCGCTAAAGCGTTGAAGAATATCTCGAAGAACGGCACGGGCAATCTGGCGCGCCTTATTCGCGAGAACAGAGTTCACTATCGCTAAACCGCGCCGCGTTTGTTTTTTACGAAGTCGCCTCGATGTTCGGGCGACTTTTTTTTTGCCGCGCCGAAAATTTCGTCGCCTCGAGGCGCTCGATCTCGCCGTCGTTGTGAATTACGGGGCAATTGGTTAACATAGCGGAGATAATTCCAACTATGCAGCCGCGCTCGCTCATACCGCTACTCGTCGCGTTGCTCGCGTTCGCCGCGAGGGCGCAAGTACCCCGCTACGTAACGTTCCCGTTGAACGTCGCGGTCGCCTCGCCGACCGATTTGGCGCACACGCTCTTCCCCTCCGGCAAACGCTTTCGGATCGTCGGCGCGCAGGCGGCGCTCTTCTACGGCGAGGGACATCTTCTCTACGGCTTCGACGTCGCGGGGTTTCAATCCCGATGGCGGGAAGACGCGCGCGGCGCGGTCGTCTGCGGTATTAAATCCCTCGTCAACGGCGACCTAACGGGCGCGCAAGCCGCGGGCGTAATCAACGAGACGAACGGATCGGCGTTCGGCGCGCAAGCCGCCGGGTTCGTCAACTGGACCGACGGCGCGTTCGGCGGAATCCAAGCCGCGACGATCTTTAATCGGACCGGCGGCGCGCTCTACGGCTTCCAAACGACGGGCGCGCTCGGCGTCGTCGGCGGCGACGCTTACGGTTTCCAGCTCGCGCCCCTCTATACGCGGATCGGCGACGACCTCGTCGGTTTGCAGATTGGCGCGGGCCTCAACATTATCTCGTCGGATCTCCTCGGCTTCCAAACTCCCGGGCTGTTTACCTATATCGGCGGCGATTTGACGGGTGGACAGCTCGCCGTCGGCGGCGCGGCGATCGGCGCGGACGCGCTCGGTCTCCAACTCGCGGGGCTCTTTGCCCACTGCGGCGGAAGCTTTTCGGGAATACAGGCGGCGGCGCTCTTCAACAACGTCAACGGCGATCTCGTCGGCGCGCAGGCGGGCGTCTTCAACCGCGCCGTCTTCGTCCCCTTCGGCGTGCAGGTCGGCGTCCTCAACTCGGCGGCGCGCCACAACGGGCTCCCGATCGGCGTCGTCTCCGTCGTCAAGAACGCCCCCCGCTATTTCGAGACGAGCGTAACCGACTCCCGCTTCGTCGATTTCGCCTACCGTTCCGGCAACCGATTTTTCTATAACTACGTCGCGCTCGGCGCTCGGGCGGATACCTATCTCCGCTGGTCGGTCTCCTACGGTCTCGGTCTCCGCTTCCGCTATCGCGAACTCGAAGTCGATCTCGGAGCGAGGTCGCGACACGTGATCGAGGACCGGCTCTTCTCGACCGATCTCAACTTCCTCCACGCCGTCGCGCTCGATATCGGCTACCCGATCGCGCGCCATACGCGCATCCTCCTCTCCCCTACGTTCAACCTGTGGCAATCGCGCCTCCACGACGGCGGAGAACTCTCCGTGATCGACGGGACGCTCGAAACCGAGGGGGACGTGTGGCTCCGCTCTTGGTTCGGCTTCTCGGTCGGACTGCGCTACTGATCCGACGAGGACGCGACAAGCGGTCGATTTGACGAACGCGTCGATTTGACGAACGCGTCGATTTGACGAACCGGCGCGACGCATAAACGGAGACCCTATGACGCGCACGTTGTTCCTTTTCGGATTCCTCGCGCTCGCCGCCGCCCTTCGCCCGCAAAGCGAGGCGCCGCGACTCTCCTACTTCGAGATAACCTACCGCGACACGACCGGACCCTACCTGATCGACGTCTTCACCGCGCCCGACACGTCCGAAAACGGATTTGGGAACACGGGCTTGGCGTACGAGCGGTTCGGCGGATTCCTCTACTCGTCCGCCTATAACTACGCCGTCTCCTCGCGGATCGTCGCCGTGAACAAGAACGGAACGCGGCGCGGGCGCGTTATCGACGTCTCCGACCGACTCTATCACATCCAAGGGCTCGCCTCCGATCAATCCGACACGACGCTTTGGGTGTGGGGCGCGCTGAACGCGGACTTGACGGGAGATCGGATCATCCTGCACATCGACACGACGGGCGCGACGATCGATTCGATCCTCACGTCCCTCAAGGGCGGAACGATGTGCTACAATTATCTTCGCGACGAGCTATGGGTTAAGCCGTTTGCCGGCGCGCCGACGATAGTCGCCGTTTACGACTGCGCGACCTTGACGCCGACGCGGACGTTCGACGCGGGGGTCTCGGGCGAGGGAATCGCGTTCGATCCGTTTGACACGACCTATTGGGCGTTGGATGAACGCGCGCTGTGGCATAAAGAGCTTCAGGGCGCGACGATCGAGAGTTACGACAACCCCTCGCACTACTATCCCGGCGATCCGACGCCCGTCGCGGGCGCGGCGGAGGGTTTGGCGCTCGACCTCTCCGACCGGACGCTGTGGTTCAACGCCGACCAATACATCCACGGCGCCGTGCCGGGCGGCAACCGCGTCTGGCACGTCGATCCACTTAACACGTACGGCGAGTTCGTCAATTTCCCGTTCGGAATTCCGTGGCGCGCCGGCTCGCTCGAGGGGCTTATCGTCGAGGACGACCGACTCGTCGGCGAGGGGCGCTACATAACCCCCGTGATCGACTTCGGCGAGGAGCCGCCGCTTGATCTCGTAGCGCACGTAAAGGAAGGCGCGTGGGAAGTCGCCTACCGAGGCGCCGACGATCCTCCGACGACCGCGCCCGACACGACGCAACCCCTCGATTACTACCCCGCGAACCAAGCGACTCTCGGATGGGGGGACGTCGATCCCTCCGCGTGGACGAGCGAGCCGCCCGCCATGCGCTACCTACAACTCCGCGTAACGCTCGCCGCCGAGGCCGCCTTTGCAGATCGCGACGAAACGCCCGGCGAGTTCTCCCTCTCGCAGAACTACCCGAACCCGTTCAACCCCGCGACCACCGTCCGCTACGCCCTGCCCGAAGCGGCGACGGTGCGGCTGACGATCTATAACGCGCTTGGCGAGGTGGTGAGAGAACTCGAATCCTCCTTCAAGCAAGCGGGCTACCACGAGGCGACGTTCAACGCGTCGGATCTCGGCTCGGGCGTGTATTTCTATCGGATAGACGCG
>WJMR01000078.1 GCA_014727845.1 Ignavibacteriales bacterium | reverse complement strand
TCGTAACGACGCCCGCCATTCCGCCGTATTCGTCCACGACGACGGCGATGTGCGCGTTCTTTTCCAAGAATAGTTTGAAGAGCCGGAGGAGCGAGAGGTTTTCGTACACCACTTCGATTTGGCGCTTGATCGATTTGAGTGGGCGTTCGCCGCCGCCGTCGAGCGCGGTTTCCATGATCTCGTCCTTTAGCGCGTAGCCCGTCACGTCGTCGGGATTTTCCAAGTAGAGGGGGATGCGCGAGAAGGGGCAGTCGGGGTGTCGTCGGATGAACGATTCGAGCGTGTCGTTCTCCGGCGCCGCCAAAACGACGGTGCGCGGCGTGAGGACGTCGCCGACGGGAACGGCGCCGAGCGCGAGCAAGTTCTTGATGATCGTCGCCTCGGCTTCGGCGAGCTCGCCGCTCTCGGCGCCCAATTCGGCGATGGCGCGGTAATCCGCCCGCGTGAACTCCGTCTTCTCGCCCCGCTTCTTCATCCACTTGGTGATCCATTGGCTGAAGACGACGAACGGATACAAGGCGATAATTAACCACCGCAGAATAAACGAGGTCGCCGGCGCGAGCGAGCGCCAATACTCCGCGCCGAGCGTTTTGGGGATGATCTCCGAGAAGACGAGGATGAGAATCGTCAAGACCGCCGAGACGACCGAGAGATACTCGTTGCCCCAAATCTCTTGCGCTTGCGCGCCCACCCCCGCCGCGCCGACGGTGTGCGAGAACGTGTTCAACGTAAGGATCGCCGCCAGCGGACGGTCGATGTTCTTCTTCAATTTATCGAGCGACGCGCCCGCCGCCGTGCCTTCGCGCCGCTTCACCGCGATGTACGACGGCGTGACGCTGAGGATCGTCGCCTCCAAAATGGAGCAGAGGAACGAGAAGAAGATGGCGACAAAGAGATAGAGGAGTAATAATTCCATAGTGGCAAGATAAAAAAACGGTCGGGAACTTTCGCTCCCGACCGCGGAAATGTCACGATAAAAGGCGAGATTATTTCAGCAGGATCATCTTCTCGACGTCCGCGAATTCGCCGGCTTCTATTCTATAATAATAGACGCCGCCCGCGAGCGCCGAGGCGTCGAAGCTCGCTTCGTGGAATCCCGCGTTCATACGCCGATCGACGAGAACGGCGACGCGTTCGCCGAGCGTGTTGAAAACCGAGAGCGTCACGTGCGCGGCTTCGGGCAAGGCGAATCGGATGGTCGTCGTCGGGTTAAACGGGTTCGGATAGTTCGGGAAGATCGCGTAATCCGCGGGCAAGCCGCCGAGCGTTTGGACGGCGGTTTGCTCGGGCGTGAGGAATCCCCACACTTCCGACCACTCGCTCCAGCCGTAGGCGTTCCGCGTTTTGACGCGCCAGAAGTACGGCGTCTCGGGATCGAGACCGAGTCCCTCGAGCGTCACGCTTTCGCTCGCGACGAGTGTGTCGTGGATAATGTGCGTCGAGCCCATCGAAATGTTCGTCCCGACTTCCACGCCGTATTCGATCTTTGTCGCGTCGGCGTTCCACGTCAACGTCGGTTCCAAACTCCCGACGGTGGAGGCGTGCTCGGGGGAGAGCAAAGTCGGCGCGACGGGCAAACCGTTGCGGAACGTACGGACTTCGCTCCAGCCGCTTTCGCCCTCGTAGTTGTGCGCCTTCACGCGCCAGTGATACGTGACGCCGATTGCGAGCGGTCCGAACTCGACGTTGGCGCCGTCGTAGCCGTAGAACGATTGCGCCATAGTCGTAAAGCCGGCGTCCTCGGCGATCTCGATCGAGTAGGCATGCGCGTCGGATTGATCGACCCACGCCAAGGTTACGGTCGCGTCGCCCGTCGCGTGGTCGGTGGCGGGCGAGGAGAGCGAGGGCGTGGTGGCGGCTATGCCGTCGTATTGCGCGGGGGCGCTCGGCGCGCTTTCGGCGGAGTAGCGCCCGACGCTCGTGACGACGTAGTAGTCGCCGCCGGGATTGTTTGCGAAACTCGAACGCGCGGGGAGGAGCATACCGTCCCATCCGCCGACGCCGAAGAGGTTGTTCCCCTCGTCGAGCTCGGCTTCCGTCGGCGCGTGGTCGAATCGATAGACCGCGAACATCAACGCGGTGTCGCCGTCGCCCGAAGGCGCGGGAGCGTCCCACGCAAGATATTCGCCCTCGGTTCCCGTCTCGAAGCGGAGGTTGCTCGGCGCGTTCGGCGTCGTGCCCGTCTTCCAGTCCATCTCGGGCGGAATCGCGGGAACGTTATAGACGCGATAACGCAACGAGTCGGTGAACCCTTTCGGATTCTGTTGGAAGTTCGCCGCCTCGAAGAAGACGCCGCCATGGCAATCCGGCTCGCGTCGGTTCGCGCGCACTTGGCTCGGCAACTCGGCGCCGCCGTACACGTTCGGCGAGACCAATTTATACGCCGCCATACCGGGATAGAGGTGACGGTTGTGCGCGGCGCATTGATCCGCCCACCAGGGCATAAGCGTTCCGTAATCTTGACCGCCGCCGAATCCCCAATAGAGTTGCGGCGTGAGGTAATCGACCGACCGGTCCTCCAGCCACGCCATCGGGTCGCAGTAGATCGTGTTGTAGGCGTCCATACCCGATATGCCCGAGGGCGTTCCCGGCTTCCAGATGCCGAAGGGGCTGACGCCGAATTTGATGTGCGGCTTGGTTTGGGCGATCGTGTCCTGCAGGCGCGCCACTAATCGATTCACGTTGTCGCGCCGCCAGTCGCCGACGTCGTCGAATCCGCGCGGATAATCCGCGAAGGTCGCCGAGTCCTCGTCGCCCATACCGCCGTAGGGGTAGAAGTAGTCGTCCATATGTACGCCGTCCACGTCGTAGCGTTCGACGACGTCCATAAAGACGCTAACGATGTAGTCCTCGACTTCCGGCAAACCGGGATCGAGAAATTTGTAGTTGTCGCGCCGCAACACCCACTCGGGGTGGGCGTTCGAGACGTGACTCGCCGAGTTCGTATAGTAGCCGATCGACTTGACGGCGCGATAGGGGTTGAACCACGTGTGCAGCTCCATACCGCGCTTGCGCGCCTCGTCGATCGCGAAGTCGAGCGGATCGTAGAGCGGCGACGGCGCCGTCCCTTGATCGCCCGTCAACCAATACGCCCACGGCTCGATGGAGGAATTATACACCGCGTCGCACTCGGTGCGGATGTGGAAGTACACGGCGTTGACGCCCGCGTCCTTCAGGTCGTCGAAGAGTTCCTCGAGCTCGGCTTTCTGTTGCGCCGTCGTTAGGTGCGGCGAGGAGGGCCAATCGAGGTTGGTGACGACCGCCACCCACGCGCCTCGGAACTCGCGCTTCGGATACGCTTCCTGCGACCACGCGTGCGAGGCGAACAGGGCGGTTACTAATATAGATAGTGTCAATAGTCTCATAACGCTTCCCATAGATTATCGTTGAGGCGAGCGGCGTCGCCGTTTCGCCCGAGAGAGTTTTGCGGAAATTAGGAAAAAGAAGCGTCGGGGGCAACGGGCGTAGGACGTCGGTTTTTCCCGCCCTCGAAATTTTCTATATTATTAAGCTGAATTGGGCGAGCTAATGAAAGAGTTACGGAACATCGCGATTGTCGGAAGGGCGCACCCGTATCGAGGCGGGGCGGCGTTGTTCAACGAACACGTCCGCGAAACCCTCGCCGAGCGTTTCGCGGTGAATCTCTATACGTTTAAGTTTCTGCTGCCGAAATTTCTCTATCCCGAATCGACCTTGCTCGATCCGAGCAAAGAGACGATGCGCGCCAACCCCGCCGAGCGGTTGATACATTCGTTCTTGCCTTGGAGTTGGCGGCGAGCCGCGCGTCGGATCCTCGAGAGCCGCCCCGACGTAATCGCCTTCGACTGGTGGAGCCCCGTCGCCGCCTTCGCCTACGCCTCGATCGCCAAAGCGGCGAAACGACGCGGCGAAACGACCATCCTCTTTATGGCGCACACGGTGCCCAGTAGCAGAGGCGCGTGGTTGCGGCGCGCGCTCACCAAACTCGCGATGAAGCGGGCGGATTGCTTCCTCGCGCTTTCCGGCAAAGTGCAGAACGATCTCGCCGAGTTGTTCGCGGATAAAAAAACCTTTCGCTCCGAGTTGCCCGTTATCGACTTCGCGAAGCTCGGGGCGCGCCGACCCAAGGACCTTAAGAAAGAGCTCGGTTTCGAGGATCGTCACAAGATCGTCCTCTTCTTCGGGCACGCCCAACGCGAGAAGGGACTCGACCTACTCATCGAGGCGTTCGCCGAGCTGGTCAAAGACGATCCCGATTTTCGACTCCTCGTCGTCGGCGAGCCGCTCGGCTTCGAGCACGAATACGAGGCGCTCGTCGCCAAGCGACGGTTGGAGAAATACGTGTTCAAGCACGACGAGTTTGTGCCGAACGAGGAGGTGGGGGAGTTCTTCGCGGCGGCGGATCTTGTCGCCCTGCCGTATCGCGAGGCGACGCAGAGCGGCACGCTGAACATGGCGTACAATTTCAACAAGCCCGTCGTCGCGACCGACGTCGAGGGATTGACGGAGTTCGTCGAGGACGGGAAGACGGGCGTCGTCGTCGAGCCGAACGATCCCGACGCGATCGCCGAGGGCGTGCGTCGCTACTACGCGCTCAAGCGCTCGGTCGATTTCGCGAGCCACATACGACGCCGCGTTTCAGAGAACGCGTTTAACCGTTTGCCGGAAGTATTCGAAACAATCTTTCGGGAAACCCCGCCAACATCATAGCGAGTCCGCGATGAGTTTCCACAACGATCTCTCCGCCCAAATCCAAGCGTCGATCGACGCGAAGACCGCGCTCCTCGCCGACGAGCGGGCGCTCGACGCGTTGAACCGCGTCGTCGAAAAGACGATTGAGGTCTATCGCGCGGGAGGCAAAGTCCTCGTCGCCGGCAACGGCGGCAGCGCGGCGGACGCGCAGCATTTCGCCGCCGAGCTGGTTTGTCGCTTCACGCGCGTCCGAAAGGGGATCCCCGCGATCGCGCTCACGACCGACACCTCGATTCTCACCGCCGTCTCAAACGATTTCGGTTACGAACGCGTCTTCGAGCGACAGGTGGAGGCGATGGGCGAGCGGGGGGACGTCTTCTTCGGAATCTCGACGTCGGGCTCGTCGCCGAACGTCGTGAAGGCGATGGAAAAGGCGAGGGAAACGGGCTTGACGACCGTCGGTATGACGTCGGCGAAGCCGAGCCGCGTCGCCGAGCTAAGCGACATCGCGTTTCAAGCGCCCTCCGAAGTTACCGCTCGCGCGCAGGAGATTCACTTGCTCGCGATTCACATTATCTGCGACCTCGTCGAGCGCGAACTCTTTCAAACGTAGCGCTACTTTTTCGCGAGCCGCGCCGCGCGCTCGTCGGCTTCCGCCACGATCTCCTCGAACAATTCGGCGATCTTCTCGAACTCGCTCGCCCCGAGTCGCCGCTCGATGTTGGCGACGTAATCAACGCGCTCGCGCGACTCGTAGAACTTCGCGACGCCCTTCGCCAATTCGGCGGGGTCGTTCGGCTCCACCACCACGCCCGTTTCGCCGTCGTCGATGAACTCGGTGAAACCGCCGACGCGCGTGGCGACGACGGGCTTGCGGAAGCTGTAGGTCATGTTCAAGATGGCGCTCTGCGTCGCGCTCCGATAGGGGAGGAGAACGACGTCCGCCGCGACGAAGAAGCGCTCGACTTCCTCGTTGGGGATGAAGCGGTTGACCATCCGAACGGCGCCCCCGATTCCGAGCTCGTCGATCTTCCGACGATACGACTCCTCGTCCTCGTAGAACTCGCCGCCGACGAGGAGCTTCGTGCTCGGATCGCGCTCGATCATCGCGGGCATAGCGTCCAGCAGGATGTCGAGTCCTTTATACTTGCGGATGTAGCCGAAGAAAAGGAGGACGCGATCGTCGGCGTCGAATCCGAACGAACGCTTTACCTCCTCGGGCGATTCGCCGCCGTCGGTTCTGCAGAAATCGTACGCGGGCAACTCGGAACGACGCACGGGGCGATCGCCTCGGACGAACTCGAGATCCTCGACGACCGCTTGGGACAAGGCGAGAAACGAGTCGGCGTGCTTAAGACCCACGCGCGTCAAGGTCTTCTCGAGAGGGCGATACTCGTGCGAGAGAACGTTCTCCGTGATGAAGAGGATTCGCCCACGGTAGCGTTTCCGGACGAGCGCCGAGATCGCGCGATGGCAGAACGCGAAGAAGGGTTGCCACCAGTTGAAGACCACCAGATCGGCGTCCTCCTCGCGGAGGCGTTTCGCTACGCTGAACCAGTTGAACGGATTGATCGAGCTGACCAGCCGCTCGTTCGGCGCCTTAAGCGCCATGTCGCCGCTCTCGTCGTACTGTGTTTTGCCGGGAAAGAGGATCGACGGGTAGAGCGTCGTGTAGTTGTAGATTTTCACGTCGAATCGATCGCGCAACTTGAAATAGAGCTGCGTGATGAACATTGCGTTGCCGCCTCGATAAGGATAGGCGGGACCGACGATCGCGATTTTTCGTTTTTCTCTATTCATACAAGCTTAAAATATTAAATGGTCGTCTATTAGGAGTCCTCCGCCGACGCCCAGAATATGCGCTTCGTCTCGAACGGATGCGCCATAAGGTCGTGCTTGGGGAGGACGCGAATAGTGTAGCCGAAGGCGCCGGTCGTCGAGCACTCGACCGTTCCCTCGTATCGGTGCGTCGCGCCTTCCTCGTCGCCCGCCTTCACCACTTCCATCGCGGAGGTGCGGTTCGCTCCGCCGCCGGCGCTCTCGTCGGCGGGTCCGAAATAGAGCTGCGCCTCGACGTCGCTCGGCTCGAGATCGCCGAGATAAATCGACGCCTGCACGATCAGCTCCTCGCCGACGGTGAACCGGCGTCCTTGCTCGGCGTTCGGCGTCTCGACGTTCACGACTTTTATCTTCGACCAATTCTCCGCCACGCGCTTCTTCCACGTCGCGAGATCCTTAGCCGCTCGATACCCGTCGTCGCGCATCGTCTTCAGTTTGTGATGCGCCGGTAGGTAGAAATTCTTGAAGTATTCCTTCACCATGCGGTCGGTGTTGAAGACGGGACCGAGCCGCTTCATCGAGCTCTTGACCATACGAATCCACTGGCGCGGTAAGCCGTCCACGCCGCGGTCGTAGAACGTGGGAACGATCTCGCGCTCGAGCGAATCGTACATCTCGCCCGACTCGATTTCGTCCTGGTAATCGACGTCGTCGTATTCCTCGCCGGCTCCGATTTTCCAGCCAAGGTCGGGCGAGAACGCCTCGTCCCACCATCCGTCGAGCACGGAGAAGTTGAGCCCGCCGTTGGCGATCACCTTCATGCCCGACGTGCCGCTCGCCTCGAGCGGTCGCCTCGGGTTGTTCATCCAAACGTCGCATCCTTCGACGAGGTAGCGCGCCACGTTCATATCGTAGTTCTCGAGGAAGACGATCTTCCGGCGGAGCTCCTGCGAGTTGGCGCTTTGGAATATCTCGCGGATGAACTCCTTCCCCTCGTCGTCCTGCGGATGCGCCTTGCCCGCGATGATGAGTTGGACGGGGTAGTCGGGATCGAGGAGGATCTCGCGGATGCGCTCGTAGTTGCGGAAGATAAGATTCGCGCGTTTGTAAGTGGCGAAGCGTCGGGCGAAACCGATCGTCAGCGCCGAGGGGTCGAGCACTTCGCCCGCCCACTCGAGCTCGCGCTTGGCGCCGCCTCGATCTTGGATCTGCTTAATCAGTCGTCGCCTCGCGAACGCGACCAATCGCTCGCGTCGGCGTTCGTGCGTGCGCCACAGCTCCTCGTCGGGAATCTTCTCGATCCGCTTCCACAGCTTTTCGGACGTAACGTCCTCGCCCCAGCGCTCGCCGAGGTAGCGGACGAAGAGGTCCGTCATCTCGGGCGAAAGATGGGATTTCATATGAACGCCGTTGGTTACGTGCCCGATCGGAATCTCGTCGATCGGCGCGCCGGGAAAGCCCGACGCCCACATCGCGCGGGAAACCTCGCCGTGCAAGCGACTGACGCCGTTGATCGCCGCGGCGGTGTTCATCGCCAAGTGCGCCATATTGAAAACCGCGTCGCCGTTGTTCTCCAAGGCGCCGAGCGAGAAGAAGCGCTCCTTGTCGATCTTCAAATCGTTCTGATAGTACGCGCTGAAATATTTCTCGACGAGCTCGCGACCGAACACGTCGATGCCCGCGGGCACGGGCGTGTGCGTGGTGAACACGTTCGAGTAGAACCCGACTTCCTTCGCCTCGTCGAACGAGAGACCCTCGTCGTCCATCAATTGGCGGATTCGCTCCAACGCCATAAACGCGCTGTGCCCCTCGTTCATATGGCAGACGTAGTTTTCGTAGCCGAGACGGTGCATCAGCTTCACGCCGCCGACGCCGAGGATGATTTCCTGTTGGATGCGCGTCTCCGAGTCGCCCCCGTAGAGCCGCTCGGTGAGCGCTTGGTCCTCCGGAGAGTTCTCGGCGACGCGGGCGTCGAGCGCGTAGAGCGGCACTCTGCCGACTTGGATTTTCCAAACTTGGAAGAAGACTTCGCGATCGCCAAAATTAACCGCGAGCTTGATCGGTCGATCCTCCTCGTCGGTTACGAGCGTCATCGGCAGATTGTCGAAGTCGCTCAATTCGTAGCGCTCGTGCTGCCACCCGTCGGAGGTGAGGTACTGCTGGAAGTACCCTTCTTTAAAGTTAACGCCGATCGCCACGAGAGGCACGCCGAGGTCGCTGGCGGATTTGAGATGGTCGCCCGCGAGGATGCCCAAACCGCCGCTATAGGTTTGGAGGCACTCGGTCAGTCCGTACTCGAACGAGAAATAGACGATGGCGAGATCGGACTCGTCGCCGTATTTCTTCTGGAACCAGGCGGGCGCGGAAAGGTAGGTCTTCAGCCCCGCGTGGGCGCGCTTCATATGCGCGAGGAAACCGTCGTCCGACGCGATCTCGCGAAGTCGTTCCTGACCGACCGCGCCGAGTAGTTTCGCGGGGTTGTGGTTGCTCTCCTCCCAGAGCTCCGCGTCTAATCGCCGAAAAAGCGCGCGCGTTTGATGATCCCAGCTCCACCGAAGGTTGAACGCCAACTCTCGCAACGGCTCGAGCGCCTTCGGGAGCGAAGGGACGACTTTATAACTTCCAAGAAATTTCAAATCACTCTCTCCTATGTGGATTGGTTCGTCTCGACGGAACACCGCCGACAAGACGATTTCGTACGCGAATATATTTTAACAAAACCCTAAATATACGAACGCGGGCGCCAAAACAGAAACGATGGGTGAAAGATACCCACGCGCCGTAACCACGCCGTCGCGAGAAGAGGCGCGACGTGGCGACGGTTATTTAAATTGATTGTTGCGGAAATTATTCATAATTTTGATTTCTATACTTTTTATGCGGGGGACGTATTTCGGATCGACGCTCGTAGTTATGGAGCGCACGAATAGCGGGCTGGGCGCGTTGAACGCGTCCGGAGGGATGACCGAACGCCGCGAGTCCCGACGATTGGAGTGATTGAGGCGGAGGAACGACGCCGTAGCGACATATATGGAACTCGTACGACTTAGCAACAAAGAGACCGAAGAGGTCGAATACATAGCGAGACCGTTGGAGACGTTCGTCTATTCCGACTGGGTCGATGAGTACAAAAAGTTTCTGCACTGGTACGGCAACTTCGCGCTTCGCGCCAAGCCCAACATTAACGAGATCAACCAGAGTATGAGCGAGATGCTCGGCGCCCCGCCGAACTACTATCGGAACTACGAGTTTCGATACGCGCTCTGGGGATTTAGTTGGCGGTTGGAAAACGTCAACCCCAACAACAAGCTCATCATCACCAGCTCCAAGAAGGGCGTCAACATCAATATGCATCCGAAGTTTCGGCTGAATATGATCGGCGACTTTTTAATGG
>WJMR01000077.1 GCA_014727845.1 Ignavibacteriales bacterium | reverse complement strand
ATCGAACAACGGTTGAAGATTATTCGCGTCGAGCGCCTTCATCCCGCGAAAGACGTGCAACAATCGCCCCGCCAACTGCCCGCCGCTATCGCGCGCGCCGGCAAAGGCGGTGGTTCTCTTCACTTCGATTTCAGCGGCGACGATGGGTCCAAAATTCTTGATGGAAAGTTTCTCGCTCATAGGAACGGTTCCCCTATTTTACGGTGACGGCGTATTTTGTTCAATTTATCGAGTAAAAGGAAAAATAACCTTTTTCCGATTCATTTACAATCCGAAAACGGCGCGTTACCGGGATTTAAACCATAATAAAAAAGGGCCCTTGCCGGACGGCTCGGACCCTTCGTCGAAGGTGAGGAGTATGTAGGAGATCCTTCTTACTTGAGAAGATTCATCTTCATCGTTTGCGAGAATTCGCCCGCCTCGATGCGGTAAACGTACACGCCGCTCGAGAGGTCGCTCGCGTCGAACGCGACGTCGTGCGAACCCGCGACACGGTAACCGTCAACCAACGTCGCGATCTCGCGACCGAGCATATCGTAAACGACCAAGCGGACGTTCGACGCCTCGGGGAGTTGGAAGCGGATAGTGGTGGTCGGGTTGAACGGGTTCGGGAAGTTCTGCGTCAGCGCGAACTCGTTCGGAGTCGTCGCGACGTATTCGCTCTCGTCGTCAACGTCCACCAAGTTGTAGCCGACAACGCCGTTCGCGGCGAGCGCGGTCCACTCGGCGATCCAGAGATCGCGACCGAAGGCGCCAACGTAACCGACGTTCATAAAGTGATCGTTCGGCGCGGCTTTCGTCGCCGTCGAGTAGGCGGCGCCGCCAAGAACGGGTCGCGGATCGAGACCGCCGTCGCTCGTGCGGCTAATGCCCGTTAATTCGGGATCGACCAGCTCGTTATTGTTCGCCGCGTCCTTCAGGTAATCGACGACGCCCGTTTGGCTCGAAATATCGTCGTCGGTTTGGCCGGACTCTTTATAATAGATGTTGTTGTTGAAGACGATCTCGCCCGCCGAAAAGCGCGAATACGAAGTCTCGCCTTCGCCCGAATCGATCTCGACCGCGGTCTTGTCGAAGTCCGTGAAGATCGAGTTGCTCATCTCGCCGCCGGCGTACTCTTTATACATCAACACTTCGTCGCCGCCCGACGCGCTCGCGCCGCGACCGATATACGTCGCGTTGAAAATAACGGGAGCCGAAAGAGGCGTCGCGGTGAACGCGCCCTCGTCGCCCGAGTCGTACTCGCCGCAACGGTCGCCGAAATCGCTATGTTGAAGGACGAACCAGAACTGGTGGTTCCCTCGGAAACCTTGGTCGTAGTCGAACGCGTCGTCGCTCGCGAACACGCTCGCCAAATAGCGAGAGTTGAACGTGCCGCCGAAGAACTCGAAGCCGTCGTCGTCGCTGTTGAACGATTCGATGTATTCGACCGTCGTGCCGCTACCGACGCAACCGAGCGTCAAGCCCTGAAGCTCTTTGGTCGCCTCGACCTCGATGCCCGTGTAGCGGATCGAGATGTAGCGAAGAACGCCCGAGTTGTCCGCGTCGTCCGTGCCGCCGTATTTCGCGCGGTCGTCGTCCGGAAGACCCTCGACGACTTTCTCGGTCGCCACGTTAAGCGTCGCTCTGCCGAGAACGACCAAGCCGCCCCAGAGACCGCGATCGGTCGTGAAGTCCAGATCGGCGTCGTCAACGCCGTTATCGGCGAGCGTTACGTCGTCATACTCGGTCGTAAAAATGATCGGGGCTTCTTTCGTGCCCATCGCGTAGATTTTCGCGCCGCGGCTGATGATAAGAACCGAGGCGATGTCGCCCGTCGTCGGGCTCTCTTTAGCTTTGATTACCGTGCCCGGCTCGATGTGGAGGTTCGTGCCTTCTTCAACGTACACGTAACCGTCGAGCAAATAGACGTTGTCGTTCGTCCAGTAAACGTCGCCTTGGCTACCGGTAATGTCGTCGTCTTGGATATCGACGACCGTCTTGCCAACGTCGGTGGTGGTTTGCGGAAGCAAGCCGTTGGCGGAAAGCGCGGTCCAGCCCGCCACCCAGAGGTCGGCGCCAAACGCGCCAACGTAATCGACGTTTTCAATGTGTGCGTTCGGAGCGGCTTTCGCGGCGCCCCAAGCGGGAGAACCCGGAACGGGTCGCGGATCGAGACCGCCGTCGCTCGTGCGGCTAATGCCCGTTAATTCGGGATCGACCAGCTCGTTATTGTTCGCCGCGTCCTTCAGGTAATCGACGACGCCCGTTTGGCTCGAAATATCGTCGTCGGTT
>WJMR01000076.1 GCA_014727845.1 Ignavibacteriales bacterium | reverse complement strand
GACGCCGATCAAACCTATCGAAGCGCCGACCTCGCGAACGTCAACACCTTCACCATCCCCGAGAACGCGCTCGCGGGCTTCTCGGGCGAGTGCGTCCTGAAAGTATGCAAATACAACAGCCAAGTGTACGAGCGCGAAGGTATGAACTACGTCGTCGCCTCGGAGGTTGTTCAGCGCGTCGCGTTTAATTTGCAGTAATTGTTTTCATGTTCGGCTCCGTCTTACTATTTTAGGAGTTTTGATTTTTCATAAGGAGACCCAATATGGGCAGAGGAGACCGCAGAAGTAAACGCGGCAAACGCTGGCGGAAGTCGTACGGCAAAACGCGCCTCACTTCCCGCCGCCTTCGGAAGAAGAAAGAGCAATCCGGAAAGTAATTTCGCGGGCGGACGCGCGTCGTTCGCCCGTCAATCCCCACAATCGCACGCCTCTATGAGCGCCATTACTCGCGCGGCGTTGTTGTTCGCGGTCGTCGCTTGGACGAGCGCGACGGCGAATCCGCGCGTCCTCGATTACGTTACGTTCGAGTCGGACACCGTCGCGCCGCGTTCGGAAACGATCCGCGGCAGAGTGGTGGAGGGATACCGTGTGGACACGGTCGTCAACTACTACGAAAACGGGTCCGTCGCTTCGATCATCCCCTACTATAAAAATATGCGCGACGGCGACGCGGTGTTCTACTATCCGAACGGCTCGCCGAAGGAAGAGGTGGTTTACGAGGCGGGACGAATCGAGGGATTGGTGAAGCGCTACCACGAGAACGGCGAACCGAAGGAGATGTTCACCATCGTGGAGGGAAAACGCGACGGCGTCGCCGACTACTACTCCAAGGAGGGCGAATACCTGTACAGCGTCGAGTTCGTTTTTGGCAAGCGCGTCGAGGAGGCGGAAGAAGACCCGCTGCCGACGCCGACCGAGCGCGAAGAAGAATTCGTCGAGCTTAAGGAAAAGGCGAGCGAAGAACAACAACCCGCGCCCGATAAGGGCGAGACGACGGAGAAGCGACGCGACCGCCCCGACCTACCCGAAGTTCTCGCCGAGAAGGAAGTGGACGTTGACGAGGACCCCGCCTACTACTACACGGTGGACGTCCCCGCCAAGCCCGTCGGCGGAATGGCGACGCTCTACAAGAATTTAGTCTATCCCGAGATGGCGCGCGAGAAAGAGATCGAGGGCACGGTGGTGGTGCGCGCGTTTATCGATCGCCGGGGCAACGCCACGCAAACCGAGATCGTCGAGGGAATCGGCTACGGGTGCGACGACGTCGCCGAGATCGTCGTCTTCTACGCGTCGTTCGAGCCGGGCACGATCGACGGCCGCCCCGTCAACTCGGTGAGCGACATCTCCATCGAATTCAAATTACCCGAAACCGAATAGCCGCGAGCGCCGCGAGCGTTTCCTCGTCGTTCGTACGCGCCGCGTAGTTCGAGAACTCACGCCGCAACGGATACGCCTTCCGCAATTCGTCGAACGCTTTCCCTCTATCGTCCGCGTCCGCCGCGGCTTTCATCGCACGGTCGTCGCGTAGGACGTCGTACGCCTCGGCGACGGCGGCGTCGAGCGTCTCCTCCAACGACCCTTTCGGTCGCGCGTCGATCTCGGAATTCTCCGGCGTCGGAAGCTCGGGAAGCGGCGTCGGCTCCACCCCAAGGAAGCGACACAGCGCGTCGTAGATCATCCGCGTGCCGTTCGCCTTTCCTTCGAGCGAATACCCCGCGATATGCGGCGTGGCGAGGAAGGCGCGTTTCGCGAGCGCGACGTTGAAGTCGGGTTCGCTTTCAAAGACGTCGAGTATGAAGGCGGGCGGATCGTCGTCGAGTCGTCGTTCGAGCGCGGCATAGTCGATTACGCCGCCTCGCGCCGCGTTAACGAGCGCCGCGTCGGGACGAATAGCGCGGAGTTCCTTTTCGCCGAGTAACCGCCTTGTGGGATAGTCGCCGTCGTCGGTCAGCGGCGTGTGGATTGTAACGACGTCGGCGGCGAGCGCGTCGCGAAGGTCGCGCCAATCGCCCTCGTCGCCTCGATCGCGCCTTGGAGGATCGTTCCTGAACACGCGCGCGCCCAGCTTCTCGAAAACCTCCGCCACGCGCGAGCCGATCCTTCCGACGCCGATCACCCCGACGGTCGCGCCTCGCAACCGAACGCCGCGGCGAGCCGCGTACCTAACGATCGCGGCGACCGTGTAATCGACGACCGCTTCGGCGTTGCATCCGCGCGCGACCGCGAGCGCCGCGCCATGGTCTCGCGCCGCCGAAGCGTCTATGTGATCGTCGCCCGTCGTCGCCGTTCCGATAAAGGAAACGGGCGTCCCCTCGAGGAGCTCGCGCGTCACCTTCGTCGTCGAGCGCACGATCAGCGCGTCCGCGTTCCGGCATCGTCGGTTGTCGATCTCGCGTCCCGGCACAAGCGCGGCGTTCCCCAACTTGGAGAACGTTTCTCGGGCGGCGTACACGTTTTCATCGACGAGCAGATTCATCGGCGTATCGCGTAAACCCATCCGCCGACTACTTCGCGTATCAGGTACACATTATAGAAGAGGACTTGCGTCGTCGGCGCCACATAGGCAAACCACGGAACCGCGCGCATAAATTTGGGCGTTGGCAACGGATGGGCGTTCGGGAATTCCGCTTGGAACGCGTCGAGCGCTCTGCCCATATGCTCCCAATCGGTGACGATCCCAATCGTCGCGTTTGGCGGTATCTTCAGCGTCTCGCGCGCTTGCTCGACGTGTTGCATCGTCGTTCGCGATTTCACCTCGAGCGTAATCCGCGCCGTATCCACGCCGCCTCTCGTTAACGCGTCGCGGATGAGCTTCGCGTTGGCGCTATCGCCTCGGTCTTCCGCCAACCCCGATCCCGCCACGATAATCTCCGCCGTCGGATACTTCGCGGCGTAGCGTATCGCCGAACGCGCGCGGATATACGAGTTCGGATTCAGTTCGTCGAGGCGCGCGTCCGTTCCTCGGTGGTAACCGCCGCCAAGTACGAATAGGTAGTGGAGCGAGTCGGGCGGCGCGGCTTCAACGTCGGCGGCGACAAACGTTTCGAGCGCGGCGGTCGTCGTCCATAACGAGGCGAGATAGAGACCTATCGCGCCCGCCAACGCCAACCACGCTCCCCAACGCTTAACGGGAACGCCGCGGAATTGCGCTTTCCAAAATGAAAGGGCGCCCCAAACGACGAGCGCGAGAAAAAACCAGATAAGTGGATCGATTAATAGTTTCATTGCTTTCCCAATTGTCGCCGATAAGTTACGGAGCTTTTGACAAGAACGAAAAAAGGATATATCTTGAATGTTTTCAAATAGTCGGGGAACTTGAATGAATCTATCTCATCACGAATCGAACGGCGTCGTGGTCGTCGAGGTTGGCAAGGGCGACGCGGTATCCGCCAACGCGCAGGATTTCAAAAACCGCTTGCTGGAATTTGTCGAGAACGGCAAGCGAAAGATCGCCGTCGATCTATCGAACATTGAATACATCGACAGTTCGTTCCTCGGCTCGCTCGTCTCCGTTCTCAAGCGGATCACCGACTCGGACGGCGGCGTTAAGGTTTTCGGCTTGGCGGAGCGCGTCCGAGGCGTCTTCGAGTTGACGCGACTTTACAAGGTCTTCGACATCCACGACGACGAGAGCTCCGCCGTCAAATCGTTCACCGACGCGTGAAGCTCCGCGCCGCGGTAAGGACGTACCGATTATGATTCGTTTGGCATCCTTCGTTTTATGCTCGACTCTTTTCGCGTCCGCGTTCGCGCAACGCCCCGACACCACCGCGCCGAACAACCACCGGATGGAAACACTCGTCGATTTGACGGACTTCACGATCGGCGCCTACGCCGGTCCCCTCGTCAAGTACGCGTCGATCAAGGGGGATTGGATCACCGCGATCGGTTTGGAGGGCGGCGTTCGATTCTACAACGCAATCACCGTCGGCGGTAAGGGCGTCGGATTCGCGTCCGCCGCGCCGATGGAGAACTATTGGACTTCCCCCAACCCCGTTTATACGGGCGACGAAGAATACGAAGAGGAAACGTATATCTATACGGGTTACGGCGGGGTGTTCGTGGAATACGTCTATCGATGGCGGGATGTCGTGCATCTCTCGGCGAGCGTCACGTATGGCGGGGGAATAATCAGCGTCTTCGGCGATCTCAAGGAAGACGCGATTTACGACCGCGACGATCCGCTCCCTTCGGGGCAAGAGAACATCGCCTACGCCGACGAGATCGAACATGAGAGCGGCGCGTTTAGCGTGATCGAACCGGAGATCGCCGCCGAAGCGAACGTTTCCTCCTTCCTCCGCGCCACCTTCTCCCTCGGCTACCGTTTTGCGAGCGACGTTGACGTCTCTAAACTCGACGACGACGATGTGAGCGGACTAAGCGTTTCCGTCGGCTTCCGCTTCGGGTACTTTTAAACCTAAACTATTAACCTACTAATAGTTTCAGCGTTATCCATATATGAGATTGACGATAAAGATCGCCGCGAGTATGCCCGAAACGTCGGCGATCAATCCCGCCGGCAACGCGTGTCGCGAATTCTTAATGTTCACCGCCCCGAAGTAAACCGCCAAGACGTAGAACGTGGTTTCCGTGCTTCCGAAGAAGGTCGAGACGAGAATGCCGAGGTACGAGTCGGGCCCGTGGGTGGCGATGATTTCCGCCATGATGCCGAGCGAGCCGCTTCCCGAGAGGGGTCGCATCAACGCCATCGGCAACGCCTCGGCGGGCATCCCGATGAAGTCGGTGAGCGGTTTGAGGATATAAACGAGCCACTCCATCGCGCCGCCCGCTCGGAAGACGCCGATCGCCACCAAGATCGCCGCGAGATACGGGATGATCGTCACCGCGACGTCGAATCCCTCCTTCGCCCCCTCGACGAACGTCTCGTACACCTTCACTTTGCGGATCATCCCGAGCGTCACGAACGAGAGAATGACGAGGGGGATCGCGACGATCGAAATTATCTTGATCACGCCTTCGAGCGACTCGGGGTTGAGGAACGAGAGCGCCGCGCCGACTGCGGAGAGCATGCCGAAGGCCGCCAACGCCGCGATCGTCAAGCCGACTCCCGCGAGCGTCGCCCACACGCGCCACCCGCGCTTTATCTTCGCGCCGAGCTCGTCCCACTTGGGCGGAAAGTTTTCCAAGAACTTCGCCATCGTAATGCCGACGACGGTGGCGGTGAACGAGCCGAACATCGTCGTGCCGATGATGATCGCGGGCTGCGAACTGCCCGCCGCCGCGCGCACCGCGATCGCCGTGGCGGGCATTAAGGCGAACGACGCGGTGTTCATCACCAAGAACGTGCACATCGCGTT
>WJMR01000006.1 GCA_014727845.1 Ignavibacteriales bacterium | reverse complement strand
GAGGAAGCAATAACGGAGTAATGATCATTGCTACGTAACCGAACCAACCTCCTAAATAGCTATATTGTTGAATCTGTTCGCTTTCTAATCTTCTTTCTCTCCTTGGTCCCCATAAGCCTCTTCCGATATCTACGAAGCCATAAGTGCTTGTTTTAACGCTAATTTCAAATTGTTCAGCTTGAAAAACAAACAACCAAATAATTGCTATTACAAAAAGAAAATATCCTATTTTCAACAACGGATGAGTTTCTGATAAATAACGCTTCAAGCTATCTCTCTGTTTCTTTTCGTTATCCATTTTTATCTCCAACAACTTGTATCACGGGCTTAAATGAAAATGTATTCCAAGTAAATATCACCGCAACCGCTATATCAATTACACGCCAAGTTTCTCTATCCAAGTGAATAGGAAGAATTGGGTTAAATAATATGGCAATTATTACCATCGGGATTGTCCAGTATATTTTCTCGGAGACGATACATTGATAAGCCATGATTACCGCCACAGTGGTTACGACCCACCGAAGTAATTTGTAGTAGCCATATGGGTTGTCCGCAAGCGCCCATAAAACCATAATGATTGCAATAGCGCGAATAATTGTGAGCGCAACGGTTTTCTGATCAATTTGCATATTTCCTCCGGTTTTCCTCCTACTAACTCGACAATATACGAAACCTCCCTCCCCAAAAAAAGCCGCTCGCGGTTGCCCGGGAGCGGCGTAAAGCGTTGCCGTAAGAGGGGAGAGGTTAGCTGTTAGAGATGTGGTTACCCTCGCCGTCGGTCTCCTCGGTGGTTTCCGCGGCGCCGGGTTCCTCCACAAACACCAACTCCTCGCTCTCCTCGAAATGCTTGGCGACGATCTTCGAGCCCTCTTTGAAGGCGCCTCGGAGAATCTCCTCGCTGAGCGGATCCTCGATATACTTCTGAATCGCTCGCGCCAAAGGTCTCGCGCCGTATTTCGGATCGAATCCCTTATCGGCTAAGAACTTCCTCGCCGATTCGTCCAACTCGAGCGCCATCTTTCGCTCGTGGACGTTCTTCAGCAGCTCTCGCGCCTCGATATCGACGATTTCGAGGATATCCTCCTTCGTGAGGGCGCGGAAGACGATTTGATCGTCCACGCGATTGAGGAACTCGGGGCTGAAGAGCTTCTTGACGGCGTCGTCGATCGTATTCTTCATTTGGTCGTGCTTGCTCCGCTCGTCGTCGGATGAGAAGCCGAACCCGCCCGTCGAGCGGATATCCCGCGCGCCGAGGTTCGACGTCATAATGATGACGGTGTTTCGGAAATCCACGCGACGCCCGAAGCTATCGGTTAAGACGCCCTCGTCGAGCACTTGGAGGAGTATGCTAAAGATATCGGGGTGCGCCTTCTCGATCTCGTCGAGGAGCACGACCGAGTAGGGCTTCCGCCGCACCTTCTCGGTGAGTTGGCCGCCTTCCTCGTAGCCGACGTATCCCGGCGGGGCGCCGACCAATCTCGATACGGCGAATTTCTCGATATACTCGCTCATATCCACTTTCACGAGCGCGTCTTCGGTGTCGAATAGATATTTCGCGAGCGCCTTACAGAGCTCCGTTTTCCCGACGCCCGTGGGTCCGAGGAAGATGAAGCTGCCGATGGGTCGGCGTGAATTCTTCAAGCCGGCGCGCGTTCGTCGGATGGCTTTGGCGAGCTTGCCGATCGCCTCGTCTTGCCCGACGATGTGGCGCTTGAGTTCTTCCTCCATTTTGAGGATTTTCTCGCTCTCGGTTTGCGCCACGCGGTTCACGGGCACGCCCGTCATCATCGAGACGACGGTGGCGATATCCTCTTCGTTAACGTCGTACACCACGTTCTTGGAGCGCTCCTCCCAATCGTGCCTTGCTTGCTCGAGATCGGCTTGGAGGTTGCGTTCCTTATCGCGGAGGCGCGCGGCCTCTTCGTAATCCTGTTTCTTAACTACCGCCGCCTTTTCCTTGCGGATATCCTCGACGCGCTCCTCGAGATCGATGATTTCGACG
>WJMR01000075.1 GCA_014727845.1 Ignavibacteriales bacterium | reverse complement strand
GGGGGAGGGGGGGGATAAAAAAACCGTCCGTCGAATCTCCCGACTCGACGGACGGCGGCAAGTTCTTGCTCGACCGCGTTACGTCTCTTTAACGTCTCTCAACATTTTCCCGGCGACTTGGCGCAACACGTCCTCGGAATTATAGTATCCCGTCTCGACGCGTCGTCGGACTCCGGAAAGATCGCGCGCGGTCGCGTTGTTCTCGACGAGCATTTGCGCATCCTTCGAGATTTCGAGCTTATCTTTAACGACGCCGGGTTTCGTCGCGTTATCCGCTCTGTTCGTCTTTCTCGACGCCGGTTTGGCGTATTGATTGACGAGTTCGGCGATAAATGAGTTCTCAATTTTCATAGCGTTAGCTCAAGTAGTTCGCTAATTTTTTTTGATTATTGAGCGCTTTCAGCCGCGCGGAAACGCGATTCATCTCGGCGTTTGTTGATTCCACTATATTATCGAGCTTCCGCGCGACTTCTTTAGTCGCGGTTTTCAGTTCCGTGTGGAAGAGGCGGAGGTCCGACTCGGGGTGTTCCCGCTTCAGTCGTTCGCCCGCTTCGAGCGTCCGACGCGCCAGCGTCTCCACTTTGAGGATCGCCTCGAGGCGCGTCCGATCGTCCTCGGTCGTCGCCTCGTCCAGCGCGCGGGCGGCTTCCTCGAGCGTCCGCTTTAGCGCCGCCATCTCCTCTTCCAAGCGCTTCGTCATTAATACATACCTTGCGAGAACGACGAGAACATACTCTGCGAGTTCAGCAACGAGACGAGCTGTTGTTGTAGCCGCTCGTATTGCGAACGCAGGTTCTCGGCGCTTCCGTTTATTCTCGATTGCAACGATTCTATCCTATCGGCGGCTCGCGATATTTGCGAGGAATATGATTCTTGCAGTCGCGCGATCGTGCCGTCAACGCCCGTAAGCGCGTCGATTTTGTCGTAGAGCCCGACGGCGAGCCCCGTCTCCGACCCGTCGTCAACCGCGAAGAGGTTCGCCACCTCGCTCGGTCTATCGGCGAGCTCCGTTTCGAGCAACTCTTGATCGGTTATCTTCAATCCGGTCGTCGGATCGAACTCGATCCCGATATCCAACAAGCGCGTAAGCCCGACGTCGCCTTCCGAGAGATATTGCTCCAGCGAAACGTCGCCTCGGATATCCGCCGTCGCGCCTTCGATGAACGTCGAGAGCATTTGTCGCGCCGTGGATTCGCCCGTGAAGATACCGCGCGTTCCCGTCGTCTTATCGGCGTACACGTTGTTCTTGACGTATTGATACGCCTCGTTGAACGCGGTGATAAACGAATCGATCTCGTCGGTCATCGACTCGACGTCGTTGGCGACTTCGAGCGTTCCCGACGCGCTCGTCGTTCCGGAGAGCGTCAGCGTCACGTCGTCGATCAAGTCGTCGATCACGTTCGTCGAGCGCTCGATCGCCACGCCGTTGAGCGTCAGCTTCGCGTTCAGATCGGTCAAGTCGTACACGTAGCCGCCGTCGGTTCCCGTCGGCGCCGTGCGCGTCGTGTTGTCGATATCGAGAAATTGATTGTTCCCGAACATATTTTTACCGGAAACGTTGGCGAAGACGAGCGCGTTATCCTCGCCCGTGTTCTTCGCCGTAAAGGTCAGCTGCGCCTCGTCCGTCGTCGGTCGGAAGGCCGAAGCCGAGACGATCGACGAGGCGGTCGCGTCGGCGTTGACGGCGTCGGCGATCTTCTGGAGCGCCTCTTCGTAGGTGTCGCCCGCGAGCAACTCGACGGAAATCGTCGCGGTCGTCGATCCGCTCTCGATCGAGAACTCGTAGGTTCCGTCCTCGCCCCCGCCGAGCGCGTCCGCGGCGGTGAACGTTTTCGACGCGGCGACGTCGGCTCTCGCCAATTGATCGACGGAGATGTTATACGACGCGTTCGCCGCCGAGGCGCCCGCGCTCGCCGAAAGCGCGTCGGCGATCGAGAACGTCGCCGACTTCTCCTCGAACGCCGAGGTCGAGCCGGAACCGCCGAGATTTCCGAGAACCGTTTGCAACGAGTTCAGCTTCGTCAACAGCGTCGAATAGCTCGAGTTGAGCTTTTCGTACTTCGCTTTATTGGATTCGACGGGCTTGACGAGCTTCGCTTCTTGGGACTGCATATAGCTCGTCACGAGCTTGTTAATGCCGGAAGTTGAAAGGACATCCATAATGTCACCCCTTCTTCTCTTGGGCGAACGCTTCGACCCAAGAGGAACGTAGATCCTTAAGAATAGTAAGAACCAAGTCGTAATTCTTTTTGCGCATTTGCTCTTGCGCAAACTGATAGAGTTTCAGCAACCCGACCGAAACCTCCTTCGCTTGCTCGTCTTGGAAATTCAGGCCGTCGATTAAGACGCCGAGCGCGAGGTTGGTTTTCTCGAGGTTCTTCTGTCCGCAGAACCTAATAGCGGCGTCGTACACCTTCAGCACGAGCTTATCCGGCGTCGCCTCGGCGATCTCTTTAACGAGATACGCGTTAATGGCTTCGTTCGGATTGCTTTGCGGTTTCGGTCGCGTCGCCGTGTCGGTCATCGCGTCGTCCTATCCTTCGTCACGTTTTCGTTGCTTGTCTTCTTCTCGCTTCTCCCGCGTCGTCCCCGGGTTCTTGCGAGTCGGCGCGTCGTTCCGGGTCGCCGAGAAAGAAAACCCCTTCCCCTTCAAATCGGAAGAGGAAGGGGCGAAAAGAACTCGTCCGGCGTCGGATTAACCGAAGAGCTGGAGAACGTCCGACGGGTTGATGTTCAACTGCGCCAACATAGCCGTCGATGCCTGCCCGACGATTTGGTTACGAGTCGCGTTCAGCTGTTCCATCGCCATATCGGCGTCGAACAGACGGCTGTAGCTCGATTTCGCGTTGGCGATCGCCACGTTAAGCGTCTCTTCCTTGATGTCGAGACGTTGCACGAGGTTACCGATGTCGCCGAGCGAATCTTCGATGTCGGAAACCAGATCGTCGAGGTAGCTGCCCATCGAGGAGAGCGACGTCGAGTTGGTGATCGAGTCTTCGTTGATCGCCAGATACGCGTCGAGCGCCTGCGTGAACGAGTTGCCCGAGCCGCCCGCGGCCGCCGAGCCGGAGACCAACGTCGAGGCGTAGTCGAGCTGCATCGTGTCGGAAAGCTCTCCGGAAATCTGGAAGTTAAAGGCGAACGTATCGGTCGGGATACCGCGTTGCGAAGACGTTTCCGCCGTCAGCAAGTTGGTGTTGTTGAACTTCGTTTGGTTCAGCGTCGCTTGGATCTCTTGCGCCAGCGCCTTAATGTCTTCGGCGATCGCGCTACGATCCGACGTCGGGTTCGTGGCGTCCGCCAACTTACCTTTAATCGTCGTCAACAGATCCTGAACGCCCAAGAGACCGCCCTCGGCGGTGTTCATTAAGTCTTTCGCCGAAGTAACGTTAAAGTGCGCGCTCTGCATTACGCTCACTCGGCGGTTCAGCGAGTTGCCGATGTTGAAGCCCGACGTGTCGTCCGCGACGTGCAGAATGCGCTTGCCGCTCGCGATGCGTAGCTGTGCTTTCACCGACGCCCGGTTTACCTTATCGAGCGAGTAATACGCGTTAAGCGCGTTAACGTTGGTGTGAATGCGAAACGAGTTCATTGTGTTACCTCCATGTGTTTTGGTTATAACGGGTTTCCTTACCCGTCGTTTCGGCTATTGGGACATTCCTGTCGTCCTAATAGCATAATCGAAACTTATAAGCGAGAGTTTAGCCCTTCCGGAACTTTTTTTTACTCTCGCCGGGTGGACGTCCCATCAACTCCTTTAAGAACAACGAGTTCCGCGCATTTTGCGTTTCTTGACAACACCCGTAAAACGCGCCCTCGTTTTTCCCTATCTATATTATATAGCATCTTGCAATAAAAAGCAAGCCAACGCCTCACGTCCTTGAACCGACCGTTTCCGCTAAAAGTTCCCGCGCCTTCCGTAGCGCGCTCGCCCAATCCCCCGGCTCGGGCTGGCGGATAAGCCGCGCCGATGGATACCACGGCGTTCGATCCCCCCGCTCGCGCCAACGCCAATCCGGGCTATAGGGCAGTAGCACGTACGCCGGCTTGCCCATCGCGCCGGTAAGATGCGCCACCGACGTATCGACCGCGACGACCGCGTCGAGTTGCGAGACGATCGCCGCCGTGTCGGAAAAATCCACGATCTCCGCGCCCAAATCCACCGCGCCTTCGCGAGGGCGGAAATCCGAACGACGAGGACCGATTTGCAAACTATAGACCGTCGCGCCCGGAATCGACGCCGCCGCGAACGCCTCGGCAAACGGTATCGAGCGACGGCGGTCGTTCTTATGCGTCGGGCTGCCCGCCCACACCAATCCGATCTTCGCCCCCTCGCCCGCGAGCTTCGGCGCCCACTTCGCCGCTCGCTTCGGATTCGCGAACATATACGGTCCGCTCCACGGGATCGTCTCGAACGTCGTCTTGAAAATTCTCGGCAACGTCATCGTCGCCGCGTAGTAGTCGTACGGTCGCGTCAGATGCGCGCCCTCCTCCGAGCTCGCCAACTCGTCGATCCACGGCGAATCCGAGAGTAAATCCACGAGCGTCTTCTGACACTCGAAAATCACCCGCGCGCCGCGCCGCTTCGCCTCCTCGCAGAATCGGACGAACTGTATCGTATCCCCCAACCCCTGTTCCGCGTGGATAAAAATCGTTTTGCCCGTCGGATCCTCCCCGTTCCACTCCGGTTTGGGGAACTCCCGACGCTTCAGCCCCGCCTTCCATCGCCACTCGTATTCCTCGAACCCGTCGGGGTAGTTCCCGAGCAAGAGGTTCAGCAACGCGCGGTTCTTGTGCGCGAGCGCGTAGTCGGGGTCGATCTCCAGCGCCTTCTCGTACCACGCGAACGCCTCCTCGAACTCGAGCCGCTTCTGCGCGTGCGCGCCGAAGTTCGCGAACATCGGGGCGTTTGGCGGGGCGACCTCCCTCGCCTTCGCGAGCAGCCGCGCCGCCTCCTCGTCCTCGTCCTCCTCGATCAGCGCGACGGCGTGATTCAGATACGCGTTGTAATAGTTCGGATCGATCTCGAGCGTCTCCTCGTAGGTTCGGAACGCCCCCTCCCGATCGCCCGCCTCCAACAGCTTGTTGGCGTGGAGGAACGCGACGTCGGCGCTGTTCGGATTCAGGCGACGCGCCGTTTCCAAAAGGGGCGCCGCCTCGTCGGCGGGCGCCTCCATCGCGAGATTGTAGTACGCCCCGCTCTCGTCGGTCTTTAATTCGACGGCGCGGCGGAACATCTTCCGCGCTTCGGCGCGTTCGCCCAAACGATGTCGGCACAATCCGAGATTATAGTACGCGCGTCCGTCGTCGGGCTCGAGATCGACGACGCGCAGAAAATACTCGACCGCGTCCCGATACTCTTTATTCTGATAGCAGACCGCCCCGAGGCGCGTCAAGAGCTTCGCGTCGTTCGGCGCGCGACGAAGCGCCGCCTCGTAAATCTCGCGCGCCGCGTCGAGTTTCCCCTCGGCGCGATGTAGCTCCGCCGCGGCGGTGTAGGTCGCGGGATTTTCCGGCTCGAGTTGTATCGCCGCCAGCGTCAGCTTCTTCGCCTCCTCCCGCTTGTCGAGTTTCGCCAAGCACTCGGCGAGTTCGAGATGCGCGCGCGCGCTGTTCGGGGCGAGCTTCACCGCCTCCAAGAGCTCCGCGCCCGCCTTGGCGTAATGCCCGAGGCCCTTATGTATCAAGCCCAAATTCATAAACGCGTCGGCGAAGTTCGGCGCGAGCTTCGTCGCGCGCTCGAAGGTCGAGATCGCCTCCTCCGTCCGCTTCGTCGCGTGGAGAAGCGCGCCGAGATTGTTGAGCGCGCTCGCGTAGTCGGGCTTCCGCTCGAGCGCCGCGCGGAACGAGCGCTCCGCCTCGTCGAGCTTCCCGACGCGTTGATACGCCAAGCCGAGATTGTTGCGCGCCAACGGATCGCGGTCGTCCAACGAAATCGCGCGCTCCAACTCCGCGATCGCCCGCGCCGCGTCCCCGAGTTGAAACGCCAGCGTTCCGAGATGGAACCGCGCCCGCGCGTCGTTCGGATCCGCCGTCGTCGCCCGCTCGAAAGCGCGCCGCGCTTCGCCGAAATCGCCGCGCTCCTGAGCCGCCACCCCCTCGTCCAGCAGCGTCGCAATTTCCAAACCCTTCGTCATCGTCGCGTCCGTTCGATGTGTTCTATCAATCGCTCGCCCGAGCGCCGCCACGTGAATCGCTTCATCCATTCCCCCGCCCGCTCGCCGATCCGCGCCAGCTCCTCTCGGTTCCTATAGGCGTACTCGATCTTCTCGAGGAACTCCTCGAAATCCGGCTCGTCCCACCGCGCGCGCAATTCCCCTTCTTCGTACACGGGGTACGGCTTCAACGTTTTGACGGGCAGCGAGTTCTCGTCGGTCAGGATATCCTGGTGCCCGCTCGCGTAAGAAGCGACGACGGGACGACCGCACGCCATGAACTCCATCAGCGCGAGGTTGGTTCCCCCTTCGCACCTGTTCGGAAAAACGCCCAGATCCGCCCGCGCGTAAACGTCGGGCAGTTGGCGGTTGTTCGTAAGCGGAAGCGTAAAGACCCGCCGCTCGTCGATCCCGTTGTCGCGATAGACGTTCGCCATCAACTCCTCGTAGGTCGCGCCTTCGCCGGAGAAGCGAATGTGTTCGGAGCGCGCCATCCGTTGCATCGTGGGGGGCCAAAGATTGAACCACGCGTTGACGAGCGCCACGTCGGGGTGGCGTTCCTGTAAAACGTTTACGGCGCGGAGAACGAGGTCCTGCCCTTTGCGCAACTCGAACTTCCCGCCGCTGAAGATCACAAACGCGTCCGAGCGGCGGCTCGGTTCTCGCGGATAAAAGATCTCGGGGTCGATCCCCTGAATCAGCGTGTCCACATTCTCGATCCCCTTCTCGCGCAGGCGGTCGGCGCACCAGGTGGAACCGCCGAGCACGAGGTCCAACTCCCGCGCGTTCTCGACCGACGCGTCGTCGAGTTCGTCCTCGAAAAACGTGTAGCCGATGTTCCGCTCGCCGCGCACGTCGAACATCGTGTTCAGCTCCACGCCTCGGAGAGAGTGGACGACCGTCCCCTCGACGCGCGCGCCCTTCGCGTCGGCGTCGTCGTAGGTGGAGACGTCGAGCGGACTCGCGGTCAGCTCCTTTGTTAAATACGTTCCGCAGACGCCCCAGCCGTAGTTCTCGCCGCGCGGCATGGCGAGCCACACCTTGTCGGCGACCGCGTTCGGCGCGCGCTTCGGAGGATCGTCATTCGGGAGGTTCGCGAGCGCGGGCTTCAGTCGCGCCTCTACCGCCGCCACTCGCGCCGCCGCCGCCTCGTTATTTGCAAAGATCGGCTTCGCCTCCTCCAGCGCCTTCGCGGCGCCGCGCATATCGTCGGCGGCGACGAGCGAGGAGATCAAGTAGAGGAGCGCGGCGAGATTCTCGGGGTTGGCGCGCGTCGCGCGTCGGAACGCCTCGATCGCTTCGGCGGCGCGCCCCGCCTCCTCGAGCGCGGTCCCGTAAAGCGTCTGATACTCGGCGTCGTCGGCGAATCGTTCCGCGTTCACCTCCAGCGCGTCGAGACGAGCGCGGGGGGAGTCGTGTTTCTTCAGAAGCTCCAAGAGCGCGGGCAGATTCGTTTCGTCCACCGACTTGCGTAAGTTCTCTTTGTCGCGCTCCTCGAGCGGCTCGTCGTTGAACAGCCGCGCGAAGAAGCTCACCAATTGGCCGCGCGGCTTATCGGTCGCCTCGGGCAGGGCGCGGAGTTCCTCGTAAAAATAGTCGAACAGCTCGCGGTTCTCGTCGCGCACGGCGTAGCCCAACGCGAGGAAGAGCAGCTCCTCCTCGTCCACGAGGATGTCGAAGTGGGCGCTCGCCTCGCCGCGCTCGCGTCGGCGGTGGACTTCCAACGCGCGCTTGGCGCACCGCGCCGCTTCGTCGTACCGATCGACGCGCGAGTACACGTTCGAGGCGACGAGCCGGATGAGGGAGGAGTCGGGATTCAGCGAGAGCGCCTTCTCGATGTGTTCGAGCGCCTCGTCGAGGTTTTCGCGATCCAAACCGCGAATGGCGACGTACCGATACGCCTGCGCCAAATAGGGTTTCGCGAGGTCGTCCCGCTCGATCGCCCGTCGGAACCAGCGTTCCGCCTCGTCGCGCTCGTTCAGCACGCCGTAGGTCTGCCCTAGTTGGAACGCGTTGTAGCCGTTCGGGTTCGCGTCGTACTCGGCGAGCGCGAGCGGGAGGTTGCGCATGGCTTTGGCGCGCAAGCCCTCCTCGTCCACGTCGTAGCCGAGATGGCGGACGGTAACGCCGGACTCGATCGAGCGGTAGCCGAGCCGTCGCATCGCCGGTTCAATCTGCTCGTGGACGCGTCCCGTAAAGCGGAGCTCGGGGTGGTTGCGGAAGAGTCGGTGGTAGCGCATCACGTTCGGACGCTTCCGATGCGTGTCTTCGCTCCGAACGATACAACTCGCGGCGAGGAGGTCGTCGGATTGGACGATCCGTTTTACTTCGTCGATAGAGGAAGGTTCGAGGCGCTCGTCGGCGTCGAGGTAGAGAATCCACGCGCCGTTCGACTCTTCGAGCGCGCGGTTTCTCGCGGCCGCGAAGTCGTCGATCCACGGGAAATCGAACACGCGCGCGCCCGCCTCCCGCGCGATCTCCTTGGTGCGATCGGTCGAGCCGGTGTCCACGACGACGATCTCGTCGGCGACGCCGCGGACCGACGCGAGGCAATCGGGAAGCGCGCGCTCCTCGTTCTTGACGATCATCGAGAGCGTCAGTCGGGGCATACCTCGGTTTATCCTTGCCTCGCCGTGTCGAGCGAGTTGTGGTCCTCGGGAAGATTCATCTCGCGATTAACCTTCCGCAAGCCCTCGACGGCGAACTTATTCTCGGGATTGTTCTTCACCGCCCATTCGTACATCTTCTTGGCGCGGTTGTCGAAGTTCATCAGGTAGTACACCTCGCCCATCCCCGAGCACGCCTGCGAGGAGTCGGGGTTAAGCTCGAGCGCGTTCTCGAATTCCTCCTTGGCGGCTTCGAGATCGCGGAGACCGAGCCGGTTGAATCCCTTGAAATTCTTCACGCTCACGAGCGAGTCGTCGCCCAAATTTTTCTCGATGACGAGCGTCTCGGCTTCCTCCAATTTCTTGAGCGCCGCTTCGTGCCGCTTCTCGCCGAAGTCCTCGTACGCCTCTTGGATCAACTTGCCGAGCGTCACCTCCGCGTCGGCGCCGCCCGCGTCCTCGCCGCTTTCGCCGATCTTTTGCATCCCGGCTTTGGCGAATTCGTTTTGCGGATTAATCTTCAACGCCTCGACGAACCGCCGCTTCGCCTCCGCGTCGTCTCCCTTAATGTAAGCGACTTCGCCGAGCCCCGCGTTCGCTTGCGAGGATTTCGGATTCAATCCTTCGGCGCGCGTAAACGCCTTCTCCGCGAGCTCGACTTCCTGCAAGCCGAGATAGTTGAACCCCTTGAAATTCGAGACGCTCGCGAGGCGCTCCATAAAATCGCTTTCGGCTACTTCAAGATACTCGAGCGCGCTCCGATAGTCCCGCTTCTCGAACAACTCGTACGCCTCGTCGATCGGCTCGCGGTAGGCGCGTCTTTCCTCCACGTCCTCCATTTCGTCGAGCGCGCTATGGCTCGCGGGCTTCTCAAGCTTTCTGTTTATCTCCGCCAAATTTTGAGCGGCGGCGGGGTTGTTCGGATCGTTCTTCACCGCCCACTCGAACATCGTCTTCGACTGTTCGAGCAAGCCGTCGTAGTAGAATAGCTTGCCCAATCCGAGGCACGCCTCGGCGGAGTAGGGGTTGATCTTCAGCGCCTTCTCGAACGAGGTCCTCGCGTCCTCGAATCGGTCGAGCATCAACAAACACGTGCCCTTGAGGATGTTCAGATCCTCCAACCCGACGCCCCCTTCGGTCGCGTCCTCGAAATTATATTTCTCTTCGGCGGCTTCGAGCGCCTCGAGCGCCGCCGCGAAATCCTCGCGCTGATACGCTTGAAACGCGCGTTGAAAACGTTCGATGAACTCTTTCATAGTCGTTCCCTCTTGGGTTACCCGCTAACGTTCGTCGTCGATCCGACGAATCTTTTCGTCTAATTTCTCGTTAGTAGTATCGAACGAACGCGCCCGAGAGTAAAGCGCCCGCGCCTCGTCGCGCCGCCCGTTCCCGAGCGCGAGGTCGCCGAGGAGTTCGAGCATATCGGCGGAATCGCCGCCTCGCTCGTTCGCCGCTCGCGCGTATCGCTCCGCCGCTTCGCTCTCCCCGAGCGCGCGAGCCAGCGTCGCCGCGAAACGATACGTCGGCGCCATACGCGGAGAGGCGGGGTCCTCGAAGAACTCGATCGCGTTTTGCAGATGGAGATACGCGCCCTCGGCGTCCTCCTCCGCTAGCAAGTCGCTCGCCCACTTCAGGCGTTGCTCCAACTCGTCGGCGCGCATCGGCGCGGAGATCGAGCGGCGGCGGGGCGTCTCGTTCTTGAGCCATATATCGTCCGGCGTTTTCCCCCACTTCTTTTTAAATAGCGCTATGTTCCGCGCGAGCAATCGTCGGTAGCGCTCGGCGCCGTTGGCGAGAAAACTCATCGAGTGGTCGTGGAAGACGAAGACGTCCGCGCGCACGTAAGCGCGGAGCCCCGCCAGTTGCGCCCGAAGACAGTAGTCGTCGTCCTCGAAATTGCCGGGCGTAAAGCGTTCGTCGAGCGCGCCGAGCGTTCTCGCCGTCTCGCGTTTCATCGCCGCGAGAAAAAACACGACGCGCGGAAACGGCAAGACCTTTCCCGCGTTCTTCTCCGCGAGCCGTTCGGCGAACTCGTCGATCTCGGCGCCTCGTTCGTTCGGGGCGTCGTTCACCTTCTGCACGCCGCTCGTGTGGTTGCTGACGGGACCGACGATACCCGCGTCGGGCGCGTCGAGCGCGGCGACGAGCTTGCCGAGCCAGTTCTTCGTGAGGATCACGTCGTTGTTGGCGATCACGATGTACTTGCCCAACGCGCGGCGCATTCCTTGATTGACCGCGATCGGGAAGCCCGTGTTTTTTTCCATCCGAACGAGTTTGATCTCCTCCCGCTCCCGCTCCCATTCCCGCAAGCGCGCCGCCGTCGCCACGTCGCTCGCGTTGTCCACGAGTATCAGTTCGTAATCTCGGTCGGAATGTCGCGCCGCGGAATCGACGAAGCGTTCGAGATACTCGAGTCGGTTTATCGTCGGCACGACGATCGACGCGGTCGGTTGGAAATCCGCCGCGTCCCGCGCCCACACGCGTCGGAGCGCCTCGGCGTTCCCGCTTCCGCGCGCCCGTTCGATTCGCTCGCCGTGCTTCTCGGCGACGTACGCCCGCGCCCTCGCGAATTCCTCGCTCTTCCGCTGCGTGATCGACGCCCCTCGGACGCGCCACGTCGTCTCGGTCGTCGTGAGCGCCGCGCGTATGAAGTCCGTCCGCTCCGCCAGTCGGAGGAGGAAATCCCAATCCTCGAGCGCGCCGATCGCCTCGTCGTAACCGCCCGCCTCGCGCGCCGCATCGCGGTCGAAGAGGAGGCAGTTCGTCGGGATATAGTTGCCGACGTCGAGGAGCTCGCGGTCGAAGTCGAACGCGTAGGGAACGCGCGACTCCCGACGCCGCCACGCGCCCTTGCTTTTCCGATACACCGCGCGCACCGCGTCCGAATAGGCGACGCGGCGTTTTTCGTCGATCGCCGCGACGAGCGTTTCGAGGTGCTCGGGATAAAACAGGTCGTCGTCGTCGAGCGTCGCGATCAAGTCCGCCGTCGCCGCCTCGATCGCGGCGTTCCTCGCGGCGGAGGGCCCGCGCCGCTCCTCGAAGCGGAGGACGCGAATCCGGTCGTCGTTGAATTCGCTCACGACGGGCGCGACGTCCGCGCCGCCGTCGTTGACGACGATAATTTCCTTTGGCGGGAACGTCTGATGGATCGCGCTACGGACGGCGCGTCGGAGATCGTCGTGGCGGTCGCTCGTCGGAATCACGACCGCGACGCTCCCTTGCTTCGGCGAGACGACGCCCTCGGCGCGAAGATATTCCTCCCGCTTCCGAACGCCGTTCGTCCAATCGAAGAACACGCCGCTCGTCCACACCGGGGGCATACGCTTTATTCGCTCGTCGGATTTTGCGGCGAGTTTCAGCGTCGCGCCAAAGTCGCTCGCGCTCGCCTCGAGCGCGCGGAGGTTCTCCGCCGCGGTCTCGCTCGCCGGCGCGACCTTCGCGAACGTCGCCCGCGCTTGCTCGATCTTGCCGAGCAACGCGAAACCGACGCCGACGTTGTTCGCCGCCTCGATTGCCCCGCCGCCCGCCTCGATGGCGCTTTGCCAACAGCGGAGCGCGTTCGCCAAGTCGTTCGTCCCCCGCGCGTAGAGAATTCCCAAATCGTTCCACGCCGCCGCGCGCCCCTCCGCGTCGTCGGCGTCGCGGAGCCAAGGATAAACGTCCTCGATCGCTACGCCCGCTCGTCGCTCGCGATGGATCCGTTGGTTTTCCACGCGGTTCTTTTGGGGATTCGCCAGCTCCAAGCCCTCGTCCCGCGCGCAGTAGAGGGAGAGGAAGCGGTGGAGCTTCCGCCCCTTGCGGCGCGCGGCGAGTCGGATAAAAAACTCCCAGTCGCCGGAGATCGTGAACTCCTCGTCGAATTCGCCGACCTCCTCGTGCGCGGCTTTCCGCCACATCGGGGAGGGACCCGCGAAGGGCGCGGCGAGCGCTTGGCGATAACTAAACGGGGGCATCACCAGCGCCCCTACGATCGGCGCGTCCCCGTAGCGCCGGTTCGGCTCGCGCGTTACGAGCGAGTCGGCGTAGGCGAGGAAAAGCTCGGGGTCGGCGTCGAGCGCCGAGGAGAGGATTTCGTACGCGTCGGGTCGGAGGCGGTCGTCGGCGTTGGCGTTGACGAGGTACGCGCCTTTGGCGACGCGCGCGGCGCGGTTCCACGCGCGGTAGAGGGTCTCGCGCTCTTCGGTGCGCAGGTAGGTTACGTCGCGGTACGCCTCGGCGTAGTCGCGGATGATCGGATGCTCGTTCTCGGGAGAGCCGCTGTTGACGACGACGATCTCGAGTTCGCCCTTCTCGTAAAGCGTCTGCGCGAGGAGGTCGTCCAACCGCTCCTCGATAAACGCCTCGGCTTTGTAGATCGAGACGAGCGCGGAGACTTTCATCCCTCGCCCCCCGAGGCGGCGCGTTTGAATTCCTTTAGGAAATGGAGATTGTCTTTCGCCACTTCGTTGCCGGGATCGAGTTCGAGGACGCGCGCGAGTTTCGGTTCCGCGTCGGCGAGTCGGTCTTGCATAATATCGACGACGGCGAGATCGAGCAGCGCGTCTATGCGATCGGGCTTCTCCCGCAACGCCGCCTCGAGTTCTCGTCGCGCCTCGTTCAGCTCCTTCCGCTCGATGTGCGCCTCGGCTTTCGTCACGTCGCCTTTGGCGCGCACCCCTTGCGCCGGAGCGCCGAGGGTTTCGTGATAGAGCTCGAGGTACCGTTCGGCTTGACGGTCGAGCGCGTGCCCGCGTTCGGCGCGATCGCGGCAACGGCGGGAGGTCTCCTCGCGCGGCATTGAGAAGGCGCGTTCGATCGCGTCGGCGAGCGACTCGGCGTCCCGCGGCTCGGCGAGCGCCCCCGTCTCCCCCTCGACGACCATATCGGGAATCCCTCCGACGTTGAACGCCGCGACGGGCGTTCCGCACGCCAACGACTCGAGCGCCGTGTTCGGAAGGTTGTCCTCCAACGTCGGGAGCGCGAACGCGTCGGCGACGTTGTAGATCATCGCGAGCTTCAGCTCTTGATCCACCCTGCCGAAGCTGATAATCCGATCGGTCTCGGGTAAGCGCATCCCTTGCGGCATATCCCCGAAAAAGCCGAGCATCACGTCGGAGCGTCCGCGCTTAAGCAGGGCGGAAAACGCTTCGAGCAAGTAACGGAATCCCTTCCGCTCGTTGCCGACGTTCTCGGCGCCGAAAAGCGCGAGCTTCGTTTCGGACGAGAGGTTCAGCTTTGCGCGAAGATCGTCGCGCGGCATAATCTGATACGTTTCGAGCGGCAAGCCGTAGGGAACGACGTCGCGCCGATATCCGCCGAAGAGCGCGCTCCGCCCCGCCTCCTCGCCGAGCCACTTGCTCGGCGTAACGACGACGATCTCGCGGGAACGGTAGGCGTCGCGTTTCAGCTCGAACGTCTCGCGCGAAAGGTCGTTCTCGTCGCTCGAACCGAGTTGCGGGCAGGCGCCGCACGCGGTCGTGAATTTCTCGCAGTCGCCCGCGTAGTGGCATCCGCCCGTGAAGGCGTTCATATCGTGGAGCGTCCAGACGACGGGCTTGCCTTGGAGCGATTCGCCGAGGGAGCGGTGCTCGAGCATACCGGCGACCCAATGGAGGTTGACGACGTCCGCGTCGCGGATCGCGGGAACGTCGCCAAGGGGAACGCCGCCGAGGGCGTCGGAGAAGAGCTCGAGCCCGGGCGGACGGTTCGGGTAGCGGCGTTGGAGTTGTAGCCACCGCTTCCAGTTCTCGTCCATCACGGGCGAGCGCTCGGTCGGATCGGGCGTGGCGTTCCACACGCCCCCTTCCTCGCGGAGCGCGAGTACGGAGCGGTCGTCCGTCCCCTTGTTCATCACGAGCATCGTCGAATCGACGTCGAGCCGACGCAATCCGCGATGCAACCGATGGGCGGCGCGACCGGCGCCGCCGAAATCCTGCGAGCTAACGTGTACTATTTTCATGTGCCGTCCTTGGATGTGCGCGTATATATATTGTTAATATCGAAGCGAGCCGCGCGCGGTTAAGTCCGGAAGCCGCGAGCGATCCACTTCATCGGAAAAATTCGCGACGTCCGCTCCCGATACCGCCGATACTCGTCGCCGAACAGCTCGACGAGTTTTCGCTCCTCGAAGATCGATCCGACGTAGAAATAGGCGACGAAGCAGAGGAGCGTCGTTAGGTAGAACGCCGACATCACGGGACGAAACGCGAGTAGCAAAATCGAGAACAAGTAGATCGGGTGGCGCGAGATCGCGTACGCGCCGTCGGCGTCGAGCGTGTAGCGTTCGTCGTAGCGCTCGGTATAGACGCCGCGAAGCCCTTGATACGCCTGCTTAAGACCGAGGAACGACGACCACGACCGCCCCCACGCCGCCCAAATCAATCCGACGAGCGCGAGCAATTGCGGCACGAGGACGAGGACGTCGTAGGGCGTCGGGAGATCGTACACGATCGCGTCGGGTTTGGGCGCCGCGGCTATCGCGCCGATAAACGCGGCGACGACGACGACGTTGTACGCCAATCGGTAGTAGGGAATCGCGGCGGGGAAGCGTTCGGCGACGCGACGTTTGAGCTTGAGCGACGCCGCCCACGAGTGGAGCGCGCCGTAGGCCGCCCAAACGGCTACGATCGCGGCTATCTCGAGCGCAAACGTCATAGGCGCTTGCGGAGCCGCGCCACGGGCAGTCGTAATTGCTCTCGATACTTCGCCACCGTCCGACGCGCCACTTGCACGCCTTCCTCTTTCAGTATCGCGGCGATCTTATCGTCGCTCAAGGGTTTGCGTTTGTCCTCCCCTTCCACAATCTCGCGGATCCGTTCTTTAACGCGCTTGTTCGAGACCTCCTCGCCCGAGTCGGTCGTCAATCCCTCGCTGAAAAAGTATTTCAACTCGTGCACGCCCATCGGACTTTCGACGTACTTCCCGTTGACGACGCGGCTGATCGTCGAGACGTCCATCTCGATTTCCTCGGCGACGTCCTTGTAGATCATCGGCTTGAGATACTTCGGTCCCTTCTCGAAGAACTCGTACTGCTTTTCGAGGATCGTCCGCATCACGTTCATCAACGTCTCGCGACGCTGTTGCACGCAGGCGATGAACCACTTCGCCGACTCGAATTTCTCTCGGAGGAATTTGTACGTGTTCTTCTCGCGCTCGGGTTTTTTCCGTTTCCCTTTATTCTTCTCGAGCATGCTCAGGTATTGCTTGTTGAGCGTGACGGAAGGAACGGCGCGGTCGTTGAGCGTGATGGTGAACTCGTCGTCGTTTTTTTCGAGGAGGAAGTCGGGCGTGATCTGGTTCATCTCGCCCATCGCGTCGTCGCTCTCGCCCGGTTTCGGATCGAGCCGTCGGATGAGATCGACGACCTCTTTCAGCGTCTCCTCGCTCAAGTCCATCTTCTCGCGGAGCGCGTCGTAGCGTTTTTTTACGAACTCGTCGAAGTGTTTGGCGAGCGTCTCGCGGGCGAGATAGGAATAGTAGGGGTCGTAGTCGCCGAGCTCGAGCTGCACGATGAGGCACTCTTGGAGGGAGCGGGCGCCGCAACCGACGGGGTCGAGCGATTGGACGAGCTTGAGCGTTTTCTCGGCGGCGTCCGGCTCGATCTCGACGCTCTCGAATGCGGCGAGGTCCTCGACCAATTCTTCGAGCGGGCGATTCAGGTAGCCGTCGTCGTCGAGCGATCCGATAATCTCCTCGCCGAGTCGGCGCAAGCGTTCATCGAGATTGGCGGCGTCGAGCTGGTTGAGCAGTCGTTCGCGGAGCGTTTCGCGCGCCGGCGCGACGGGGAAGTAGCGGTCCTCGTCGTCGGGCGAGCGGTTGCCGTAAGAGGGGTCGTCGTAGTACTCGTCGTCTTGTAGATAGTCCTCGACCTCGAACTCGTCGGCGAGGTCGTCGTCGAGCGGCTCCTCGGAGGATTGATCCTCCCCCTCCTCGCGCAACTCGAGATCCTCTTCTAAAATCGGGTTGAGCTCTAATTCCGTTTTCACTCGTTGCTCGAGCGCGAGCGTATTGAGCTGGAGCAGTTTCTGGTATTGGATCTGCTGCGGCGAGAGCTTCTGCTGTTGCGATAATTTTTGCGAAATGCCCAGCATCACTCGTCCGCCTTGCTTCTGAACTCCTCGAACCACTTCGCGCCGTATCGTCGCTCGAGCGCCTCTCTCGCGAAATCCACCAGTCGAACGTTCTCGCGTCTCCCTTTCTCCTCCGCGGCGTCGCACTCGCGGAACTTCTCGAAGCGGAGGACGTCCCCACCGAAACTCGAGATCCGAATCGGGAAGAGGTGGCAGGAGATCGGCTTGCGGTAGGTCGTCTCGCCCGCGAAGTACGCCTTTTCCAGCGCGCATTTTGCGACGCCCGTCTCGTCGTAATAGACGAAGACGCACGCGCGGCGGTCGCGGCTGCGGGTCATCAACTCGCTCTCCTTCCGCTCGAAGAAGCCGCCGCGTTCTATTTCGCGAACGTGCTCGGGCGGAAGATACTTCATCGTCGCGGGGAGCGCCTCGCGTATCGGCTCCACCTCCTCTTCAAGCAGGGGCGCGCCGTACGCGCTCTCGAACGTGCAACACGCGCCTTTGCAGGCGTCGAGATCGCACGCGAATCGGGCGTCGATAACCGACTTGAGCGCGGCGACGCCGCCGACCGATTTGACGAAACGCTTAAACATATCTCTCTCGGATTGCCGGTGAAGATAACAAAATTGGCGCCGTTTGGAAAGAGCGCGCCGCGCGAACTCGCCGAATCGGGTCGGGGAGGCGTTAGAGGGCGAAGCGGGCGGGCGGAGGCGGTTCGAGGGATTCGCCGTGCAGGAGCCGAGTTACGAGCGGATAGAGTCGGGGCGTCGTCGCCAGGCAGCTCGTCGCCGTTTCAATCGGTCCGCCGTCGTATCCCGATATTACGCCCCCCGCTCCTCGAACGATCGGGACGAGCGCGGCGAGATCCCAGACGCTCATCTCCGCGTCGAGCATCGCGTCGGCGAAGCCCGCCGAGAGAAGCGCGTAGCCGTAGCAATCGCCCCAATTCCGATAGAGTCGCGCCGTCGCGGCGAGGCGCTCGTAGCCCGCGAAGTCGTGAAGTCGTCGGAAGTCGTAATGGTCGGTCGAGAGGACGGTCGCCTCCTCGACGCGCTCGACGTCGCGAACGCGGATCGGCTCGCCGTTCAGCGTGGCGCGCTCGTTGTCCCCCACGTAGAGCTCGCCGAGAATCGGTTGGTGGATCGCCCCGAGAATCGGCGCGCCGTCTTTCAGCAGCGCCGCGAGCGTGCCGAAGGTTTGCGCGCCCGTGATGAAACTCTTCGTCCCGTCGATCGGGTCGAGTATCCACTGATACGCGGCGTCGGTTCGGGTCGCGCCGCTCTCCTCGCCGAGAATTCCATGATCGGGGAAGCGCCGCTCGATCGCCGCGCGCATCGCCGCCTCCGCCTCGCGGTCGGCGACGGTGACGGGCGTGTCGTCGGCTTTCGACTCCACCTCCAGCGGGGCGCGAAACCGACGACGGAGAACCTCCCCGCTCGCCGCGAAGAGCTCGCCGAGAAACGAAACGAATTCGGACGCCGCCATCAGTAGATCTTTTTTAATTCCGCGCCGCGATAGTAGTGCAGCAGGATCTCGTCGAACTGGTAGCCCATCTCGCCCATCACCGCCGCGCCAATCTGGCACAGCCCGACGCCGTGCCCCCACCCCGCGCCGATAAGCTCGAAGCGTTGCGGCACGCCGTTAACCGCGTTCTTCTTATCCACCACGAACGCGGAGCTATAGAGGTGCGTCTCGGAGAGCGTTCGGCGGATCTCCAACTCTTTGCCGATCGTCAGCGTCTTCTTCGTCCCGACAATTTTCAGCTTCACCAACCGCGACGATTCGCCGCGCTCGACGGGGATTAAGTCGAGGATCTCGCCGAAGTCCTCGCCCGTCTTTTTCGCGATCAACGCCGCGAGCTCCTTCTGCTCGTACTCGACGCGCCACCGATAGAAGTCGGTCGTCTCCTGATCGAACTGGAGCAACACTTGCGAGAGCACCTCATGGTTGGTCGTGTTGCAGAACGCGGGCGGCGACTCGCGGATCCACTTCTCGGCGTGCGCCTCGTTGCGGAAGTGCAAGCTGAATTCGTCGGGGTCGTATTTGTAATCCGCGACGGAAATGAGGTAGGGATACCGGACGTCCTCCCACACGTTCTCGAACGCCTCGGTTACGCCGCCGCATGATTTCGAGAAGCGGGCGTCGCAAATCTCCTCGCCCGAGACGAGCGCCAAGCCCTCGGTCTCGCGTACGGCGCGTACGGCGCGGTCGGAATAGATCTTGGTGACGCCTTGGTAGCGTTGGCAGTGGTCGTCGGCGCACACGTCGAAGCGGGTGTGGTCCTCGCGATCGTACCAGCGGATCAGCTCGTCGTCGCTTCGTTGGATCGCCTCGTAGGTTCCGCCGCCGGATTTCAGTCGCTCGGATTTTCGCATCTGCGCTACAAGCCAACTGCGGGAGATGACCGCGTGCGCCTTGAGCAACGGCATATTCGAGCGCGCGCTCATCTCGCTGGAAATCACGCTCGTTAAATACTCCTCGATCGGTAGCTCGTTGAGGGCGGTGAGTTTTCCGTTCTCGACGATGAACGACAGCGTTCCCCGGAAATCCTGCTTCTCCTCGCGCCGCCAGTGGAAGTCCACCCCGATGATCACGTTCTCGACGGTGAAGTGTTCGGCGTCGAAATCCGACGGCTCGAAGACGACCCCGTCCTCGAACGTCTCGCGCGTTCCGCCCCCCTCGACGATCACCTTACCGTCCTCGACGGTCGCGACGTATTTGCCCGAGCGCGTTCCCTCGGTCGCCGAGCACGAGAACTCCCCGTGTAGCGTGAAATTAATCTTGTCTCTCGTTACTAAGCCGACGGTTAATTGCGGCTTGTCCATATCGATTCTTTCCTTCCCGTTGAGCGTCGCGCCGTTTCTCCCGCGACGAATCGTTAAAGATACAAAAAACTCAGCCGACCTTCGCCGTCCTCGGCTCGTCGATTCTGTTCGGTTGATCGGCGAGGCGGGCGGCGTGGATTTCCATCGGGGCTTTTCTGCCGCGCACGACGACGGCGCCGAGGGGCGTCAGTTCGATCTCTTCGGGCGCGTCGATCCGCTCGACGACCGCGCGGGAGACGAGGAGGCGCTCGCCGAAATCCGCGCACAATTTTTCCAAGCGCGACGCCACGTTGAGGACGTCCCCGTTATACACCAGGTCGCGCTTCTCGCCCCCGATCTCCGCCGTAACAACCTCGCCTAAATGTAAGCCCGCCTTGAACGCGGGAACCACGCCGTAGCGCTCGCGGAAGCGAGAGGCGCGTTTCGCGACGGCGCGCTCGAGATCGAAGAAGAGACGAAGGCAGCGCGCGTTCTTCGCGCCCGACGACGCCTTCCACGTGAACACCGCCTCGTCGCCGACGTATTGGTATATTTCCGCCCGACGCAACCGCGCGGGCTTGTCCATCAAGTGGAAAAAGTCGTTCAGGAAATCGAAGTAGTCCTCGCGCGGCAGGCGCTCGGCGACGCCCGTCGAGTCGGAGAGATCGACGAAGAGGAAGACGCGCTCCTCGATCGTCGGCTTGAGATACGATCCGAAGTAGAGCTTCACCATCTTACGCTTCCCGATGATTCGCGACGCTTGGTTAAAGAGAATCGCGAAGTCGTAGAAGATTATCGTGCAGAAGTAGTAGTACCAAAGGTCCGCCGAGGAGAGCCACTCCCCGAGCCGATCGAGCGGTTCGCCTCGGATAAGCAGCGCGACGATCTCGAAAATAATCAGCCCCCCGAGCGCCTTGCCCGCGTAGAAAAATCCGCGAACGGCGACGTAGAGCGCGACGGGGATCCGCCGAAAGTTCCGATTGAAGATCGAGTCCTCCAGCATAGGGGGAACCGTGCCGAGGAAGAAGCCCAAGAGCGCCGCCCAGTGGAGGTTGGCGACGTCGCGCTCCCACGCGAAATACGCGAGCATCCCCATGAAGGAACCGACCGCGCCGTACGCGAGAACCGAGAGATAGTCGATACGCGCGAAGAGGGAGACGTACCAATTGAATAATCGTCTCATCCGCCCGCCTCGAGTTTGGCGCCGCACCGTTTGCAATGGAGCGCGTCGTGGTCGTGCCCCTCGGCGCCGCAGCCGGCGCACTTTCGCGCGGCGTCGCGCTTCCGAGAGACGCTCTGCATCTCGACGGTGACGATGCCCGTGGGAACGGCGATAATGCCGTAGCCCATAATCATGATGATCGACGCGAGCGTTTGCCCCAGCGGCGTTTGCGGCGAGATGTCGCCGTAGCCGACCGTCGTCAGCGTTACGATCGCCCAATAAACCGACTTCGGTATGCTCGTGAATCCGTTCTCCGCCCCTTCTATCATATACATCAGCGAGCCGAGCACGACCACCAGCGTGAAAACGGCGAAGACGAAGACGAAGATCTTCTTCCGACTGGCGCGCAAGGCGGCGACGAGGTAGTTCAGCTCGCCGAGGAGTTGCACGAATTTCAAAACGCGGAAGACGCGCAGGACGCGCAAGAGTCGGACGACCAAGAGGAAGCGCCCGCCCGGAAAGAGCAAGCCGAGGTAGGTCGGGGCGACGGAGACGAAATCGACGACGCCGTAGAAACTCGAGGCGTAGCGGAGCGGCTTGCGGACCGTCCAGAGCCGCAGGACGTATTCGACGGAGAAGACGATCGTGAACGCCCACTCGATCTTGACGAGCCACTCGCCCCAGCGGAGCCGATAATCCTCGACGCTATCGATGGCGACGGCGGCGACCGAGGCGAGGATGGCGACGATCAGCGCGACGTCGAACGCCTTTCCCGCGGGATCGTCCGCTTCGAAGATGATCTCGCGCAACCGCCGACGAAGACGGTTCTCGGAATCGGGGGCGATATGGTCGGGGGCGTTCATTGCTTTTTTTATCGCGCCTCGCTACGATAATAAATTACGACGCGACGCGCCAAATTACAACGTCGCGCTATCTATATATTATAAGGGATAGCCGAACGAGAACTGTAGCAAGAGTTGCGTCTCGTCGGGATTCTTTGGGGACTTATCCCCCGCCGCGGCGAGCAATCTTGCGGGACCGACGAGCGTGCCGATCTCGAACGCCAGGCCGTAGCCGAGCATCGTCCGATCCTCCTCGATCTCGTAGATCGTCCACAGGTCGTTCTCGAAGGCGACGTTGACGATCGCCTCGAGGAAGGCGCCCTCGAAGATCTCGAAACGGTAGGCGCCGCTCGCGACGACGAACTTGTCGCCGCGGCGCTGGTCGTATTGCAACCCGACGAACGAGTCGAGTCCGCCGAACGCGTATTGCTTATAGAGCGGGGCGTCGCCCCACACGCGTCGGAAGGAACCGCCGAGCCGAATCGAGTGTGCTCCGTAGAGCGGATGATAGACGTCGAACGCGCCGTCGAGGCGGAAGAAATCGTACGGCGAGCCGAGCGCGTCGAGGGAGAGCTCGGCGTCGGCGCGAAGGTAAACGCCGCGTCGGGGCATGTGCGCGTCGTCGAGCGCGTCGAGCGTGAGCGCGGCGGCGAGCATGCGAAGGCGGTCGCTCCATTTCCGGACGGTCGCCGTCGTGTCCTCGCCGGAAACGAACAGCCCGGCGATTTCGGCGTACTCCTCTTGATATTCCGCCTCCAACGCCGCCGCCTCGCCGACGACGAACCCCAAGCCGCCGGCGATTTCTATCGCCTCGTCGTCGTATTGCGAAACCTTGTCGCCGTGAACGTCGTACATATCCGTCGGCAGATCGCGGTATCGGGCGGCGAGATAGGGATAGGCGGAGACGTCGAACGAGCGTACGGGGTAGGCGACTCTCGCGCGCGCCTTCGTCAATCCGCCGAACCGCCACTCCGCCTCGGCGCGAGCGCCGGAGACGAGGAAGGAGTTGGAATAGGCGCCGACGCCCGCGACCAGGTTCCGATAGTCGTCGTAGCGGACGCCGAAATAGAAATGTTGCGCGTCGCGCTCCTCGACGAGGAGTTTCAGCGTCACGCTACTGTCGGTGCGCGGAAGGGCGCGGTAGTCGAGCTTCTTAAACAACCCCATGCCGTAGAGCCGATCGAGCGCCGCCTCGACGCTCGCGGTCGAGAACTCGTCGCCGGGCGCCAACCCGAGGTTGTTGTAGAGGAATCCGAAGTCGAGATCCCGGTTCCCTTCGACGAGGACGTTGTGGATTTGCGGGGGCTTCGCAAGTCGGAGCCGGATAACGACGTCCACCGAATCGAGCGACCGGGGGCGGACGCGAATCTCGCCGGAACGGAAGGCGCCGCTCGCCGCGAGTCGGGACTTCGCTTCGGACACCGAGGAAGCGCGATAAACGTCCCCGACGCGCAAGCCCGAGCGCGCGATCGCCGAGTCGAGACGTACGGGCGCGTCCGCGAACGCCCGAACGGAACCGATCGTCGCCTTACCGTCGAGCGCGTCGAGATCGAGATACGGATCGAGCCGACGGCGGAGCTTGAGCAACTCGTGGATTTGCGCGTAGGCGGCGCGCTTGCCGCGCGCGATAATCTCGGGGATCACATCGGGGTCGTACGCCGCGAGGGACAGCCCCGCCACGTTCTCGTTGATCAGAATATCCGTCCGCTCGACGTTCTCGGTTAGGACGCGGCGCCGCGGCAGGTCGATCGTTCGGTCGAGCACGCTCATCACGTCGTCCAGCTCGTCGAGCTTGGGGGCGGGGAAGTCGAGCTTCAGCCCGATCGTTACGTCGGCGCCCATGCGTTGGGCGACGTCGGTCGGGAAATTGTTGATCACGCCGCCGTCCACGAAGAGAAGCGTGTCGGCGTAGGGAACGGGCGCGAAGACGGTGGGGATCGACATCGTCGCGCGCAACGCCTCGGGGAGCGAGCCCTCGCCGAGCGCCATCGCCTCGCCGCTCACGAGATCCGCCGCGACGCAACGGAACGGGAGGGGCAACGAATCGAAATCGCGAACGCCGTGATGCGCGACGGCGAGCGAGGAGAGAAGCGTCGAGACGTTTTGCCCGGCGATCAATCCGCTCGGCGCGCGGGGGCGCCATCCGGAAAACGGGAGATCGACTTGGTAGCGGCGATTGAAGCTCTTCTCAACGTGCGACGTCTTCGCGCGCGGGACGCGATCCGAGAGAACGCGGTCCCAATTTTGCGACATCACGATCTCACGGATCTCCGACGGCGCGTAGCCGATCGCGTAGAGTCCGCCGACGAGTCCGCCCATACTCGTGCCCGCGACGTAGTCGATCGGCACGCCGAGCGAGTCGATCACCTCGAGCGCGCCGATGTGCGCGAACCCAAGCGCGCTGCCGCCCGAGAGCGCCAATCCGATCTTCGGACGCGACCGCTCCGTCGGGGATTCCTGCGCCCGCGCCGAGTATCCGACGAGCAAGACGACGAGCGCCGCGAGAACGCCGCGCGACGAGAGTGTTTGGATTGTTCCGCCCATAATAAAAAACGCCCGCCGAATCGGTTCCGGCGAGCGCGTAAAGGGTTCCGCCAAACCGCTACTCTACTTCTTCCTCTTCGTAAAGGTCGGCGACCACCTCGGCGTCGTCGCGTCGCATAAGGCGATCGACGTCCACGAGGATGCGCACCTTGTCGTCGAACTTGGCGAGCGCCGAGATGTATTTCGTTTTCTTGCCGCGCACGAAACCGGGCGCGTCGGAAATGTCCGACGCCTTAACGTTCGCGATCTCGGAGACCGAATCGACGATGAGCCCGAGGAGCGACGAGCCGCTGAGCTTTTCCAACTCGAGAATGATGATGAATCCCTCCTCGCTCGCCTCTTTCGCCGGCAACCCGAAGAGGCGGCGCGGTTCGGCGACGGGGATGACTTTGCCTCGGAAGTTGACGACGCCCTTGACGAAGTCGGGCGACTCGGGGATCTCGCGGACGGGCATCATCCGACTGATCTCGATGATCTTCAGAATGTCGATGCCGAAATACTGATCGTCGAGCGCGAACATCAGATACTTACCCTCCTTGTTCAGGAGCGCTTTCGTCGTCTGTTCCTTATCCTTAATCAACTTGCGGTTAAGGATTTGCATCGAAGTCTCTTCGTCGTCGTGGAAGATCGACGGCATAACGACCTTCTTGGCGCCGGGCACGGCTTCGTCGGCGAAGCGGAGATCGACGAACCGCTCGACGTCGATCAATCCGCCGACGCCCATCTCGTAGTGCATATACTCTTGGAAGCGGTTCAAGTCGTCCACGACGGGATAGAGGTCGCCGAACTTAATCCCCTTCGGCTCGGTGAGGACGTTCTTGAGCAGCGGCACCTTCAGCCCGAGGTTGCGTCGGGGGTCGAGAAAATTGACGGCGATCTCGGCGGCGGCGCCGGGCTTCTGCTCGATGTATTTACCCGCCTGCACGATCATCCGCGTGAACTCGCCGATCGCGTCGGGGTAGTTCTCGATCATCTCGTTCTGCACGGCGCACACGCAACACGGGTGGTTCTCCCACAGCTCGCTCGAGAGCGCCTGCAACTCGGCGACCCCGTTGGCGATCGCCTTAGTGCCGAGCGGCTCGGCGACGAGGAAGCCGCTCGAGTTCGGATTTTGGTTGAGGAACTCGGGCATCTTAATCGGCGCGACAACCTCGAAGTTGACGTTCGTCTCCTCCTTGCCCGGCATACCCGGTCGCAACCCGATCTTCTTAAAGAAGAGGTGCGCGAGCATATGGTGCACGGACATGAAGTGCGGGATGTAGAACGACTTGTCGATGAAAAACTTGTCGAACGGATCGACATAGTCGCCGCCTCGGCGCGAGCGAACGAAGATGCTGCCGTTCTTATGGGTGAAGAGCGTGAGGGAAATCGGGACGTCGTAGTTGAAGAGGTCCATCGCGAGCGGGGCGAGGATGAAGGCGACGTCCGAGTTGTTCTTCTCGAGCGACTCGGCGACGGGGTTCCATCCCGGCAAGATTTCCGTTTCCAGCTCGAAGTGTTGCGGCTTCATTTCGCCCGTGCCGATGAGGTGCTTAAGAACGCCGAGGGCGAGGTGATCGGTTATTTGGATGTGGGAAGCGCGGATGCGGACCTTGCCGTCCTCGGTCAGTCGCGGCTTCTCCTCGCGCTCGGTCTCCTCGGTTTGGAGGACGCCGAACGCCTCCTCGATTTTGGATTTCAGCTCGGCGGCGTCGAAGGGTTTCGAGATGAAGCTCGAGACGCCCGCCTCGCGCGCCTCTTCTACTTCGCGCTTCTCGCCTCTGCCCGTCGCCATCAAGAACGGGAGATCGCGGAACTTGTCGCGCTCGCGCATCCACACCAGCAACTCGAAGCCGTTCATATTCGGCATATTCCAGTCGCTGATCACCAGATCGACGTCGGGATCCTGTTGGAGCTTCGTCGCCGCGTCGTCTCCGTCAACCGCTTCGATCACGTTTTCGAACCCGAGCGTCGCCAGCGTTTTGCGCTCCATCTTGCGCATCACGCCCGCGTCTTCCACTAACAAAATTTTGATGTTCGGATCAAGAGCCATATCGTTTCCCCGCCGTCGTGGGCGTTTGGTTCCGTCGGATTTCGCCTCCGCGACCCCGTGCGTCGGCGACACTTTCTCGCGTATAATTTACTAAAAATCCGAACAAAAAGGCGCCCCGCGCGACGGTCGAAAAAACGACGAGAAACGTTCGCGGAAAATTCGTACCTTGCCCGCGTCTATGATTGCTTTTCGCTCGCCGAAAGCCGGCGGCCGGAACAAGATTGCACGGAACGAGAGGAGCGGCACAATGAAAGTATTGGTACTCGGCGGACGCGGATTCGTCGGCTCGAACGTGGTGGAAACGTTGCGAAACTCCGACCACGAGGCGACGCCCATTTCGAAACGCGACGGTCTCGACTTAACCGACTACGAGGCGACGCGGGCGACGTTCGAGAAACACGCGCCCGAGGCGATCGTTAACGTGGCGGCGAACGTCGGTAGCTTGAACTACGTAACCGAGCAGGCGGCGACGGTTTTCGACCAAAACATGCGGATGCTGCTCAACGTGTTCCGCGCGGCTCAAGAGGTCCTCCCCGACTCGGTTCTGGTCACGCCCATCGCCAACTGCGGCTATCCCGGCAATCTCGTCAACTACGTCGAGGATAAGTTCTGGGAAGGGAAGGTGCATCAATCCGTGCTCTCCTACGGTAGCACGCGTCGGATGATCGACGTACTAAGCGAATGCTACTTGATGCAGCACGGCTACAAGAGCGTCAACTTCTTCGTGCCGAATATGTACGGCCCACACGACTCGACCGATCCGAACAAAGCGCACGCGCTGAACGCGCTCATCTCGAAGACGGTGAAGGCGAAACGCGAGGGGAAGAACGAACTGGAAGTGTGGGGCAGCGGCGTCGCCATCCGCGAGTGGCTCTACGCGGCGGATTTCGGCAGGATCGTAAAGCTCGCGCTGGATACGCACGAGGACAACGTCTTCAACGAGACGTTCAACGTCGCGCAGAACTCCGGTCTCAGCGTCCGCAACTTGGTCGAGATCATCGTCGAGGAGAGCGGCTTCGAAGGCGAGATCGTCTGGAACAGGAATATGCCCGACGGCGCGCCCCGCAAGGTGATGGACGACGCGCGGTTCCGGAAAGTGTTCCCCGACTTCGAGTTCATGGATTTCCGCGAGGGCATCCGAGCCACGAGCCGCTACTACGAGTCGGTCTATCCGTACTAGTCGCGCCCGTCGGCGAGGTTAGCGCCGGAGGTCGGACTCCCATTCGCGCCGCTTAAAGCGGTCGGGGGCTTGATAGTTCGCCTTAATTTTCTTGCGATTATCAAAACCGTAGCGGAGCCATCGCAAGTATTCCTTGAGCTGCCGCAAGACGCGGAAGTTCGAGACCCCCTCGATGATGTTCGTGTTTTCGGGAAGGAACTCGACCTCGCCGATCTTTCGACCTTCCACGGCGGCTTTGATCGCCAACTCCGACGATAGCGCCCACCCGCCGGCGAGCGTCGTCTCGATCTCGACCTCGCGGAGGAACGACTTCCGATACATTTTAATCGACGTCGTGATGTCGCCGAACGGCACGCCGATTAGGCGATTGAGGGCGTAGTTGCCCGATCTGGAGAGAAGCTTCTTGAGGGCGTTGCCGCGCGCCACGCGCTTCACCTTGTTGAACCGATTGCCCGAAACCAGTTCGCATCCCTCCGCCGCCAGATCATACATATAGTTGAGCAATCCGTACGGATCGACGTGATAGGGCACCCAAACGCACGCAACCTCCGTTTCGATCGCGTCGAAGCCCGACGTAATGGCGCCGATGACGCGCTCCCCTTGGTTCTTCACCAATCGGACGGCGGGGAAGGTTTCTTGGAGTTTCCGCACGACGGGAACGGTCGTATCCTCGTCGCGGTCGTACACCACGCACACTTCGAGCGGTCGCTCGACCGTGTGGGCGATAGTGGATAGGGCGGGGATGATTCGCACGCCCTCGTTGAGGACGGGCATGACGAGCGAAAATTCCGGCGGGCGATCTCCCGCGAGCGCGTTGGTCATATCGTTCTTGTACCTTCTAATTGGGTCTTAAAACAACTCCGCGTCCGCCATATGCAAACGCCAGCTTTCATAATTCTCGAGTCGGGCGAGCGCGGGATTGACGACCTTCACGCAGAAGTAGCGCTCCGCGGGTTTCGGCAGGAAGCCGAGCGACCGCGCCGCGCTGAAAGCGGCGGTGTGGGGCGGCGCCCATGCGGTGATCGGGGAGACGCCGAGCTCGGCGAAGCGTCGGCAGGCGGCGAGCAAGATCTCGCGCGAGGCGAGCGCCGTATCTTCCGCGCCTTGGAAGTACACGACGTCGCCGAATTTCGAGCCGTCCTCGGGCGCGACGAACGTCTTCAGATACG
>WJMR01000074.1 GCA_014727845.1 Ignavibacteriales bacterium | reverse complement strand
GATGGGGGACTCGACGAAGAGCAATTGTTTCACGGACTCGAAATTATCCTTCGCCGCGACGAACTGCGTCTGCGCCGCGTCGAAATTGGCTTGCGAGGTTTCGCCCGCCTCCAGCAACGCTTTCATCCGTTCGTAATTCTTCTCCGCCAGTTCGTAGGCGGCTTTCACCTGCTCGTAGCGCATCGAGGGGGAGTCCTTCGGAAAGCGGACGACCGTTTGCCCCTTGCGGACGTAGTCCCCGACGGCGAAGCGGACGCTCTCGACCTGCTCGGAGATCGACGAGGCGACGGTGGATTCTTGCACGCCCGCCAACGACGCGTAGAAGGTGAGATACTTCACGAAGGGGCGTCGCTCGATCGTCTCGAAGGAGACGGGCGCGCCCTCTTCCTTTTGAATCTGTTCCATGCCGCGCGGCGGCTCTTCGTCCTCGCCGCACGCGACAAACGTGGCGCCGACGAGGAGCGCTCCGAAGAGAAGCGTCGCGGCGGATGTAGTTGCGAATTCGCGTTTCATTAACATGTCCTTTTACTTCGGTTGTCCTAATTGTTCTCGACTTCAAGATACGGGTCGTACGCGGCGTTCCACTCGCCGACGAGTTGTCGTAGCTCCAGCTTCGCCGTCGTGTGGGCGTGGAGGGAGCTCAGCCGATTCGTCTTCGCCTCCGAGAGTTCGACGTCCGCGTTCTTGACTTCCAGCTGCGTGCCCGTTCCTTCCTTGAATCGCTCGACGGCGAGCTTGTAGGCGCGTTCGGCGAGCTCGACGTTCCGATTCTGCGCGGCGACGAGCGTCCGCGTCCGTTCCAATTCGTTTACTTTCGCGCGGACTTGCGCGGCGACGTACTGCTTGGTTTGCGCCGCCGTCTCCTTCGTCTTCCGAAACTCCACCGTCGATTGCTCGACCTTCCGCGACGTTCGGAATCCGTTAAAGAGATTCATCTGCAACGCCACGCCCACCATCGAGCTTTGGTAGTGCGAGAACTCGAAGTCCTCGCCCGAACCGGCGAACGTGTAGTCGGCGAAGGCGGTGAGGGAGGGCCAAAACTCCGACCGATCGACGTCGATGAACGCCTCGTCGATTTGCGACTTCACGTCGAGCGTCTCCAAATCGGGGTTTCGGTTCATCGCCTCGGCGACGAGCGAGTCGGCGTCGGGCGTCGGTTCCGGCTCGTAGGCGAATTCGCCGACGACCGAGACCGAGTCGCCTTGATCGACGCCCATCGAGAGCTTGAGCATATCGAGCGCGCTCTCGAGCTGATTGCGCACCTCGAATACTTTAGGGCGGACGTTCTCGACGCGCACTTCCGCCTGCAGCATTTGGAACTCGGAGACGAGTCCTTGCTCGTGCATCGCGCGGACGTTGGCGAGGTTCTCCTCGGCGTTGGCGAGCCGCTCCTCGACGATCTCGAGCGTCTCTTCCAACAATAGCGCGCCGTAGAACGCCTTCTCGACGTTCAGCACGGTTTTGGCGGCGACGCTTTGCAGTTGGACGCGCGAGAGGCGGAGGTAGATCTCCGACGCGCCGATGCCGCGGAAGACGGTCGAGTTGAAGAGGATCTGCGTGGCTTGCACCTTCGCCTCGTAGTTGTCCGTTTGCGCGAAGGACTGCAACTCCGTGCCCATCTCTCGGAATTTCGTCGGATCGGGTTGCAACACGCCTTCCTGAAACAGCGTTTGATAGACGGCGTTGTTGAGCATCGCCTCGAAGTCGGGGAACGCCATCTTCGGTTTTTTAAGGAAGTGGGAGAGGTTCGCCGAGAGATCTATCGAGGGCCAGACGTGGCCGAACGCCTCGTCCACCGCGGCTTCGGCTTTGCGGATTTCCAGCTTGGCGCCAACGACGTCGCGGTTGTTCGCCAGCGCCGTTTCGACGGCTTCCTCGAGCGTGTAGGTCGTGGGTTGCGCCCGGGAGATCGACGCGAAGGTCGCCGCGAGCGCGAGGAGGATGTGAGTCGGTTTCATAACGCGTTTACCTAATCTATATCGTCGCTTCCGCGCCGAGTCGTTCGACCGCGCGGGATAGGTTTCGACGCGTCGTCGAGCGAATTAGTTGCGGATGCGACGACGCGATTCCGTTCGTGAGTTGTAAAAGTAGCCGACGCGCTATAAACCTCCCGTAAAAATAAACAAGCTATTAAAATACCGTTATAATCGTCCACTATCAAGCAAAACTCGGGGGAGTATGCTTGAAGAACGACCTTCGTAAACGTATAGAAATCGGCGGCAAGCGACAAGGAGAAATCGGCGAGCGGGCGGCGAGAGTCGGCGAACGGGGGAGGTATAGAAGGGGATGACGCCGGCTACCGAGCGCCGAGAGGGGAGTCCCGACTTGTCGGAACCCCGCTACGCCCCTCCTTCGTCGGGCTACGCCGCCCGCTTACCGGGGGGTTGAAAAGAGATCCTCCCTCCGGCGGCGCTACCGACCGACAAAAACGAACGACGCCCAGTAATACGGGTGCGGATACTCCTCGCGGAGCTTACGTTGCGCCGTGCGGAACGCCTCGCGCTTGCCCATACCGCCGAGCCAATTGTCGAAAAAGTACGTCATCAGTTTTTGGGTCGCGTCGTCGCTCACCTTCCACAAGCTCATCAACACCGCCTCGGCGCCGGCGAATTGGAACGCCCGTCGCAAGCCGTACACCCCTTCGCCGTTGCGCACTTCGCCGAGTCCCGTCTCGCACGCGGAGAGGACGACCAACTCCGTGCCGCGCAAGTTGAGGTGTTGCGCCTCGTAGGCGGTGAGGATCCCGTCGTCCACGCCCGGGGCGGGGCGGTCGCCGACGAGCGTGTTCTTCGCGCCGGCGAGATACAACCCGGAGCGGAGGAGCGGATTCTCCGTTGCGCGCGCCGTCTCGAAGCCCCCGACGAGCGCCCCGTCGGCGCCCAACTCACGGTCGCGGAGGAAGTAGCCGTGCGTGGCGAGATGGAGGATTTTCGGCGACTCGACGGCTTTCACCGCCTCTTCAATCGCCGCGTCGCCGAGGTTCGCCGATACGTCCCATCCCGCCGATTCCAGCGCCGACTCGATCAACTCCACCTCCGCTTTCGTACCCGGCAAATCCGACAAGACCGCCCGCTTCATCGAGTCGAGCGTCGCGCCGTAGGGTCCGGAGCCCCCGCCGCCGCGCGTTCCGTATCGGCTCGAGAGCGACGCCAGACGCTCGCCGCTCAAGTCGTAGTCGGGATAACCGAAGAGCGTCGCCGCGTCGAGCGCGTCGCCGGGAATAGCCGCGTCCGCCAACGACTTCGTCGAGCCGACGATCCGTAAGTCGTATTTATCCATCAAGTAGCGCCCGGAGGAGGGATCGACCAGCGCGCCGACGTTGAGCGTGTTATACACGCCGTCGAGGGAGACATAGACCGTGCGCGCGTCGCCGAGCTTCTCCTCGATCGGGCGCCAGAGGGAACGATACGGCTCGTCGCCCGCGCCTTCGGTCGTCGCGTCGGTTTGCTCGTGATGGAGGGAGCCGAGATACCGCTTCGCGATCTTCTCCTCTATCTCCGCGCCGTTCCTCGTTACCGCCAACGCGGGCGCCTCGCACCCCGGCGTTACGACGAGCGCGAGGTAATAGACGTCGTCCGTCCATTCCTTGTCGTAGCGTTGGATGCGGACGATCTCGACCGCCGCCTCTCCCTCCGCGAGGGCGTCCCGAACGTCGCGCCAGTCGCGCTCGAAAATGGATTGTTCCGCCTCGAACACCGCCGAGCGGCGCCCCAGTTCCTTCTCGTAGTCGTTCGCGGCGCGTTCGAGGGAGTCCAAGTTAACGCCCGTTTGCGCCCGCTCGTCCTTCGTCATGCCGTAGAGGCGCGCGAGGGAGGCGCGGGAGGTAAGCCACTCGTCGTAGAGCGCCCGCAACTCCTCGTCGTCGCTTGCCGCCACCGCCCGCCGCACGCGCTCGGTGGAGTAGAAGATAAGCCCCTTCGTGAAGAGGACGCGATCGTACATCTCGCGCGTTATCTCGGGTTCCTCTTCGTAATAATCGACGGCGAACGAGTGGAAATGCTCGAAACTGTTCGCCATTGTAGAGAAGAACGCCTCTTTTTCTTTTTCGCTCATCGCGGGAAATTGGCGGATGATGATGGAACGACGAACGCGAAACTCTTCGGAGAAATGCTTCCGCGCTTCCTCGTATCTGCCCATATGGTCATATAGCAAACCGAGGTTGTTGAGGGATAAGGCGTAATCGGGATGGTTCTCACCCAGTTGTTGTCTGTAAATCTCCACCGCTTTGATGTATAGCTGCTCGGCATCCTCGTATCTGCCCATATTGTAATAAAGCAAGCCGAGGTTGTTGAGGGATCCGGCGTAATCGGGATGGTTCTCCCCCAGTTGTTGTCTTGTAATCTCCAGCGCTTTTAGGTATAGTTGCTCGGCATCCTCGTATCTGCCCATAT
>WJMR01000073.1 GCA_014727845.1 Ignavibacteriales bacterium | reverse complement strand
CATTTCTACGACGGTTATAAGGACGACCGCGATTTCGCTCTTCGGATGATCGCCGCCGCCGAGAAAGCGGGCGCCGAGACTATCGCTTTATGCGACACGAACGGCGGCTCGTTGCCCGACGAGGTGCGCGCGATCACCGAGGACGTCCGCGAACACATCTCGACGCCGCTCGGCGTTCACGCCCACAACGATTCGGGGCTTGGCGTCGCCAACACGCTCGCCGCCGTTGACGCGGGGGCGAGGCAAGTTCAAGGCACCATCAACGGTTTCGGGGAACGGTGCGGAAACGCGAACCTCTGCTCCGTGCTTCCGAACGTCTCCCTAAAGAAAGGACTCGACTTCACCGCCACAAAGAACCTCGGACACCTCTCCTCCCTCTCCAATTATGTTTACGAACTGATGAACCTCGCGCCGAACTCGCGCGCGCCGTTCGTCGGCAAGTCCGCGTTCGCGCACAAGGGCGGCATTCACGTCAGCTCGGTGCTAAAGGATAGCCGGATGTACGAGCACATCGATCCGAAGCGAGTCGGCAACACCCAACGCGTCGTAGTCTCGGATCTCTCGGGGCAAAGCAACATCCGCTACAAGGCGAAAGAGCTCGGCATCGATCTGGACGAGCAAAAAGATCTGAGCAAGAAGTTTGTTCAGCGGATTAAATCGCTCGAGTTCGAGGGCTTTCAGTTCGAGGGCGCCGAGGCGAGTTTCGAGCTACTGCTCCGAGGCGAGTTGGACGAGCGCGTCTCCTTTTTTAACGTCACGTACGCGAAGGTGAATGTGATGTTCGACGAAGAGGGCGAGTACTCCGAAGCGGTGTTGAAGGTTGAGGTTGACGGCGAAGTCGAGCATACGGCCTCGGACGGCGAGGGTCCCGTCAACGCGCTGGATAAGGCGTTGCGCAAGGCGATTCGCCGATTCTATCCCGAAGTCGGCGAAATGCGACTCGTCGATTACAAGGTGCGCGTGCTGAACGAGAAGAGCGGCACCGCCGCGAACGTCCGCGTGCTGATCGAGTTCGAAGACGAAGACCGGACGTGGGCGACCGTCGGCGTTTCGCACAACATCATCCAAGCGAGTATGCGGGCGGTTGTGGACGGCGTCAATCACAAACTCTATCGCGTGCATCGCGACGAAAAGGAAACGGTGACGGCGTAGAGCTTGCTCGGTTCGCGCCGCCGCGTTAGATTAGTCGATCACACTTGAGACGGATATGGAAGAACTACGCGATAAAATTAACTCGCTCGACGTCGAGTTAATCGACATTCTCTCGCGACGCCGCGACGTCAGTCGCGCGGTGGCGGAACGCAAACTCGCGGAGGGCAAACCGATCCGCGACGTTGGACGCGAGGAGGCGCTCCTTAAGCGGCTCGTTCAAATTGGCAAGGATGCGGGTCTCGACGCGCACTACGTTACGCGGATTTTTCATGAAGTCATCGACGACTCGCTTCGCGTGCAACGGCGAGCGTTTCAGAAGTCGGGTGTTTCAGAAGACGAACCGAAAGACGCGATCCGCGTGGCGATCCAAGGAATAGAGGGATCCTACAGCTTCCTCGCCGCCAAGAGTTTTTTCTCCGACGAGAACGACCGTCTCGTTTTCGTGAGTAAGAATCGCTTCACGGAGGTGGTCGCGGCGGTGGAGCGCGAAGAGGCGGACTACGCGATGCTCCCCGTCGAGAATACGACGAGCGGCGGCATCAACGAGGTGTACGACGCGCTCCTCAACTCGTCGCTCTCCGTCGTCGGCGAGGAGAAGTTTCACGTGCGGCACTGTCTTGTCGCCGTCGAGGAGTGCGAGATCGGAAAGATTACGCGCGTGTTCGCGCATCAGCAGGCGGCGGCGCAATGCGGCAAGTTCCTCTCGGCAATGCCTAACGCCGAGATCGAGTACGTCGCCGACACGGCGCGCTCGGTGCAACGCGTTAAGGAGCTCGCCAACCCCGACTTCGCCGCCATAGCGGGCGAGGAGGCGGCCGATCTCTTCAATCTGAAAATCCTCCGACGGAACATCGCCAACCAATCGGGCAACTATACGCGCTTCCTCGTTGGCGCGCGCGAGGCGCGAGAAGTGGCGATTGGCGTCCCGTGCAAGACGTCGCTCGTGATGTCCACCAAGCAAGAGCCGGGCGCGCTCGTCGAGGCGCTGAACGTCTTCCGGAAAAACGAGATCAACATGACGAAGCTCCAGTCCCAACCGATACTCGGCAACCCGTGGGAGGAGATGTTCTATGTGGATTTCGAGGGGAACGTCGCCGACGAGCGCGTTACGCAGACGCTCGACGAACTCGGCAGGTTCACCAAGTTTTTCAAGACGCTCGGCAGCTATCCGACCGGCGACTTTGAACACACCAAGATCGATCGCGCCGAGCTGCTGAAGACCGCCGCCGACGCGACTCGCGAGCACGTCGCCTCATCTCCCGCCTCCCTCGCCGCGAAGAAGACGGGCAAGGTTTCCTACAAGCTGGCAAGCCGACAATATAAGGAAGAGGACACGGTCGTGGAAGTCGGCGGCGCGAAGATTGGCGGCGATAACTTCGTGGTAATGGCGGGCCCGTGCGCCGTCGAGTCGCGCGAGCAGATCGCTCAATGCGCCCTCCATGCGTCCGAGACGGGAGCGCACGTGCTTCGAGGCGGCTGCTTCAAACCGCGGACGTCTCCCTATAGTTTTCAAGGTCTCGGGTTTAAGGGGCTCGAGTACCTCAAAGAGGCGGGCGAGGCGTACTCCCTACCGATCGTCACGGAAGTCCTCGCGACCGAGCAAGTGGCGAAGATCGCCGAGAGCGCGGACATCCTGCAAGTCGGCGCGCGGAACATGCAGAACTTTTCTCTCTTGAAGGAGGTCGGGAAAACGCACCGCCCCGTCTTCCTCAAGCGCGGTATGATGGCGTCGATCGACGAGTTGCTGAACGCCGCCGAGTACGTTCTCGCGCAAGGCAATCGGCAGGTCATCCTCTGCGAACGCGGCATTCGCACGTTCGAGACGGCGACGCGCAACACGCTCGACTTGAGCGCCATACCCGTTCTGAAAGAACTCACCCATTTGCCCATCGTCGTCGATCCATCCCACGCGCTCGGCGAACGCGACAAGGTGGCGCCGCTCGCGAAGGCGGCGAAGATCGTCGGCGCGCACGGCGTAATGGTCGAGTTCCATCCCAATCCGTCGGAGGCGAAAAGCGACGGACCGCAATCACTCTACTTCGATCAGTTCGAACGCTTGATGAAGGATCTCGTCAATCTTTAGGCGACCGCTCGTCTCGCTATAGAACCGCTCGTCATTCACGCGGCGCATTCGTGCGCCGTTTTTCGTATCTTGCCGTGTTTATCCAAACGCACATCTATCTAATTTATTATGAGGCATTCGTTATGAAACTTGGCGGAATGTTCGCGACGTTGTTTCTGTTCGCGTTCTTCTCTTCGCACGGTCTCGCGCAGAACGAAGCGCGCCTGCTCCGTTTCCCCGCCACTAACGGCGATCAAATTGTTTTCACCTACGCGGGTAACCTCTACACCGTAAGCGCCGCGGGCGGCGAAGCGAGAAAACTCACGAACGACGAGGGTTTCGAGATGTTCGCGCGCTTTTCGCCGGACGGCGAGCGGCTCGCCTTCACCGCGCAATACGACGGGAACACCGAGGTGTATCTTATGCCCGCCGACGGGGGAACCCCGACGCGACTCACCTACTCGGCGACGCTCGGACGCGACGACGTTTCCGACAGGATGGGACCGAACAACATCGTGATGACGTGGCGCGACGACGAGACGATCGTCTATCGGTCGCGGTGGCGCGAGTTCAACAGTTTCAAAGGACAGCTTTACGCGGTAAACGTCGAGGGCGGTACGCCGGAACGACTCCCCTTCCCCGAAGGCGGTTTCTGCTCCTACTCCCCCGACGGCTCAAAGCTCGCGTTGAATCAAGTCTTCCGCGAATTCCGCACATGGAAACGCTATCGCGGCGGTATGGCGGACGAGATTTGGATTTACGATTTCGGGAGCAAGACGATTGAAAGCGTCACCGACAACGACGCGCAGGATATCATCCCGATGTGGAGCGGCGAGAAGATCTACTTCCTCTCGGATCGCGACGGACGGATGAATCTCTATTCGTACGACCTCGCCTCGGGAGAGACCGTTAAGCGTACGAACTTCGACGAGTTCGACGTAAAATGGCCCTCGCTCGGCGGCGGGAAGATCGTCTTTGAGAACGGCGGCTACCTTTACCTCTACGACACGGCGACCGACGAAGCCGAGAAAGTTACCGTCTTCCTCAACGAGGATTTCGCGATCGGGAGAGGCGGACTGACCGCGACGAAGGATTATATCACGACGTACGAAATAGCGCCGAACGGCGGCAGAGCGCTGATAACCGCGCGCGGGGAGATATTCTCGCTTCCGGCCGAGCATGGCGCCGTCCGCAACCTAACGCGCACGTCGGGCGTTCACGAGCGGAACGCGAAATATTCCCCCGACGGAACATCGATCGCCTACTTGTCGGACGAGAGCGGCGAATTCGAGATCTACGTCCGACCGACCGACCGCTCGAAGCCCGCGCGGAAGATCACCGAGAACGCGGGGACCTATTATTTCGACTTCAAATGGTCGCCCGACGGAAAGAGAATCGCGTGGCACGACAAGCTACTCCGTCTCCAATTCGTGGACGTCGAGTCGGGACAAATCACGCTCGTCGAGAAAGCCGACGCATGGGAAATCACGAGCTACGAATGGTCGCCCGACTCGAAGTGGCTCGTCTTCGCAAAACCGATGCGCGACCAAATGACGACGCTCTACCTCTACTCCCTCGACTCGAAGAAAACGACGCCCCTGAGCGACGGCTTCCAACACTGCTACGGCGCGACGTTCTCCGACGACGGCGACTTCCTCTACTACATCGCCGACCGCGCGTTCGAGCCGACCTATAGTTGGACGGAGTGGAACACCTCCTACCAAGATATGGCGAAACTCTACGTCGTTATGTTGGAGGAAGGAACGAAGTCTCCCTTCGCGCCGAAGAGCGACGAGGCGACGGGCGAGGAGAAGAAGGAAGAGAAAAACGACGACGAGTCCGTCACCGTGTCGATCGACCTCGAGGGCGTTATGACGCGCGCCGAGGCGATTCCCGTCGAGGCGGGACGATACGGACATTTGACGTCCGTCGGAAACAAGCTCTTCTATCAGCGACAGAAAGCGGGAGACGAGAAAGCCGCGCTCTATTCGTACGACTTTGAGAAGCAAGAGGAAAAAACTCACGGCAAGATCGACGGCTACGAACCTTCGCTCGACAATAAAAAGATGCTCGTCAAACAAGGCGATAAGTACGCCGTGATCGACGTCCCCGCCGCCGAGATCAAGATCGAGAAAACGCTCGCGACGAACGACATGAAGATGGACCTCGATCGGAAAGCCGAGTGGCGACAGATATTCGACGAGTGTCACCGCCATATGCGCGACTTCCTCTACGCGCCCAACATGCACGGCGTGGATTGGGAGACGACGCGCGCGACCTACGAACCGCTCGTGGCGCACGTGAACCACCGCGCCGACTTGTCGTACGTCGTCGGCGAGATGATCGGCGAGCTCAACATCGGGCACGCCTACGTCGGCGGCGGCGACTACCCCAAAGCCGACCGCGTGAAACTCGGCTTGCTTGGCGCGGAATTCGAGAAGGACGCCGAGAGCGGCTACTTCCGCGTCGTGAAAATCCTCGATGGACTGAATTGGGAAACCGACCTCCGCTCGCCGCTCGCCGTACCCGGCGTCGGCGTCGAGGAAGGCGATTACATTTTCTCCATCAACGGCGTGCCGACGAACGAGACGAATAACATCTACGAGGCGTTGATCGATCGCGCGGGCAAGCAAACAACGCTGGAAGTCGGAGACTCCCCCGATCCGAACAAATCGCGAGAGACGGTCGTCGAACCGATCGCCGACGAGCACGCGCTTTACTACTTCAATTGGGTCGAGCGGAATCGCGAGATCGTTGACAGCGTCTCCGACGGTAAGGTCGGCTACATCCACATCCCCGACATGGGCAAGACGGGACTCAACCAGTTCGTCAAATACTTCTACCCGCAGATTCGTAAGGACGCGCTCGTCATCGACGTTCGAGGCAACGGCGGCGGCAACGTCTCGCCGATGATCATCGAGCGCCTGCGTCGCGAGATGGTGATGACGGATATGGCGCGCAACGTCTCTCCTTCGCCGGATCCGTCCGCGTCGCACATCGGTCCGCAAGTGTGTCTTCTGGATAAATACTCCGCTTCGGACGGCGACTTATTCCCCTTCCGCTTCCGCGCGCACAAGCTCGGCAAGCTCGTCGGCGAGCGTTCGTGGGGCGGCGTGGTCGGCATCCGAGGCACGCTTCCCATAGTGGACGGCGGTTACTTGATGCGGCCCGAGTTCGCGCCCTACTCGGTTAAGGGCGACAAGTGGGTGATCGAGGGATACGGCGTCGATCCCGACGTTTACGTCTCGAACGATCCGACCGAGGAGTTCGAGGGAACGGATCGACAATTGCTGAAAGCGGTCGAAGTGGTGTTGGAGGATCTTATGAACGCGGACGTCGAATTGCCCGCGCCTCCCCCGTTCCCCGACAAGAGCATTAAATAATATTCTTGGATTACGCTTGACTACCAAGGGCTCCCGCGTGGAGCCCTTTTTTTTAGCGCCCGCTATTTTACGAGCGCCGCTTTGCCGATCGCGTCGCCGAAGGGAGTCGATAGCCGATAGAAGTACACGCCGCTTGCGAGATTTGATCCGTCGAAACGGACGCGATACTCGCCGGCGGAGCGCTCGCCGCTTACGAGAAGAGCGACGCGTTCGCCCAACGCGTTGAAGACCGCCAGCTCGACGCGGGCGGTTCGTTTCAACGAATACTCGATTGTGGTGACGGGGTTGAAGGGATTGGGATAGTTCCCGTAGAGCCGGAAGGAACTCGCGACGTCGTCGCGGTCGCGCACGCCGACGGGGAAGGTTCCGTCGGCGTTAACGCGCTGCATGTAAATATCGTAGTCGAGCGAATCGCGTCGGTCCGTCCAAACGACGACGGCGCCGCCGTTTCCGTCGCTCGCGATTTTAGCTTGCGTCTGTCGGGAAGGCGCGTCGGCGAGCGCGAGCGAGGAGTCGTTCCAGTCCGCCGCTCCCGTCGCGTCGAATTTCTGTACGCGGATATTCTCGGCGGTTCCCTCCGCCTCCTCCCACGCCACGATCGTCTCGTCGGCGTCGCTCAGCGCGACGGCGTTGGATTGCTCGACGTCGCCCTCGGCGATCGGCAAACCGTCGGCGGCGAAGGCGGCGACGCCGTTCTCGTCGAGTCGTTGCATATAGACGTCCACGACGCCCGCGCGCTCGTCCTCCCACACGACGGTGACGTCCGTTCCGTTCGGATAGACGGCGGGAAATATCTGATTACCCGATGCGACGGAGACGGGTTCGCCGTCGGCGGTCCACTTAGCGGAGCCGTCGCCGCCGAGTCGCTGCGCGTACACGTCGTACGAGTATTGCCGTTCGCGTTCGTCGAACCATGCGATAGTCGTCGTCGCCGCGCCGTTCGCCGCGATTGAGGGCCAAAGCTGTCGCCGATCCGCCGCCGAAACGATTACGCCGTTCTCTCGCCAAAGCGTGTTACCCGTTCCGTCGATTCGTTGAGCGAAGACGTCCGCGTCGCCCGCGGCGTATCCGTTCCATGCAACCGCGGCGCCGCCGAGTCCGTCGGAGACCGCGACGGGATACGCCTGATCGCCCGTCGTGTCGCAAAGCGCGACTCCCGCCGAGTCCCATCGAAGCTCGCCGTTCGCGTCGATCCGCTGACCGTACACGTCCTTGTCGTCGCGACGCTCGTCGTGCCAAAACACCAACGCGCCGCCCGCGCCGTCCTCGACCGCCGCGACGCCGAACTGTCGCGTTTCGACAAGGCACACGGCTTTACCCGCTCCCCCCCACAATCGCTCGCCCGCTTCGTTCATTCGTTGCGCAAAGAGATCCCCCTCGCCCGCGCGGCGATCTTCCCAAATAATAATCGCGCCGCCCACGCCGTCCGCCACGACGACGGGGTTGCGCTTCGACGAGAACGTATCCGCCACGACGACGCCGTCCGTCGTCCATAGCGGAACGCCGTTCGACGAGACTCGTTGGGCGTAGAGATCGAGAGTATCGGGATTGCGCCTACCGTCTTGCCATACGACGATAGCGCCGCCCGAACCGTCGGCGACGATTTCGGGTCGAGATTGATCGCCCTCGGCAAGGCATACGGGCGTGTTGTCAACGTAGGCGACGAACGATTGCGCGAACGCCGTCGTCGCTAAAACAATCGGGAGAAAGATTCGCGGTGCGGTCATACCCAAAGATAGAGATAATTTTCGAGAGGTTCGGCGACTACGCGAGCAATCCTTCGTAGATCTCGCGCGTCTCCTCGTCGAAAACGGCGAAGACCACGTTCTCGGGCGTTTCGTTTTTTTCGAGGAAGGTCTCGACCGTTTCGACGGCGATTTTCGCGGCTCGCTCGGAGGGGAATCGGTACACGCCCGTGCTAATCGCGGGGAAGGCGACGCTCGCGATACGATTATCCGCGGCGATACGGAGCGAATTGCGGTAGCAGGAGGCGAGGAGTTCGTCCTCGTTTTTCTCGCCGCCGTTCCAGACGGGTCCGACGGTGTGAATGACGAACGCGGCGGGGAGATTGTATCCTTTAGTGAGACGCGCTTCCCCCGTCGGGCAACCGCCGAGGGATTTGCATTCTTCGAGCAGGAGCGGTCCCGCGGCTCGATGAATTGCACCGTCCACCCCGCCGCCTCCGAGGAGCGTTGAGTTGGCGGCGTTGACGATCGCGTCCACGTCGAGTTTCGTGATGTCGCCCTTGTGAACGCTCGTTCTCGCCATCGCCGCTCCCAAACCGTTAGACGTTTTCGAGGTCTTTCGCCGTCTTGACGAGATCGCGCAATCCACGCTGCCGCTCCTTCTCGTCGATCGCCTTACCGTCGAAAATCGAAACGACCTTGCCGCCCTCGAACTTATAGGCGGCGAATTCCGCGGGATCGATCCAGCGGTTTTCCGGGACGAGATTCTTCACCTT
>WJMR01000072.1 GCA_014727845.1 Ignavibacteriales bacterium | reverse complement strand
CAACTCCTCTTTGAGCGTATTGATAGTATCAACCAACGATTTGATTTTTTCCGTACCCATAGATTCCCTCTACTTGTTCCGGGTTGATAATCGTGCGAACGTAATCATCGGCGAAAACCGACGAACCACAACGATCTAGTGAATGTTTCCGCATTAAGATCATTTGCGGAGAGGGAGGGATTCGAACCCCCGGAAGGCGTAACCTTCAACGGTTTTCAAGACCGCCGCATTCGACCACTCTGCCACCTCTCCGTGCGAGTTTGGAACGTCCCCACAATTTAGCGAAACGGGAGGGGCGACGCAACGCGGGGGGCGCCGTTTCTATTTGCCGCCGCGATTCGTACATTTCCCGATTGTTTACGACATAATCGGAGACCTTGATGCGAATCCTCGCGCTACTTGTTACACTCGCCGCGTTCGCGAACGCGCAAACGAAGCCCTATCATCTCGAGACGAGACCCGAGATGGCGTCTTGCTTTTCAGTCCACGTGATGGACGCCGATAGCGTGGAACTCGACTTGCCCGCCGCGGTTACCGACGCCCTCTCCTGCCCCTCGATGGCGGACCTCTCGCCGAGCGACGAGCTTCTCGTCTATTCGGACGAGATGAGCGTGAAACTCTATTTCTTCGGAGCGGCGGAGCCGATCGAGGTCGTGAAGCTGCCCGAGGGTATGTGGGACGTCTCGGGCGCCTCGTGGTTCGGCGACAACCGATTCGCGTTCGTCGGCATCGATCAGCAAAAGAATCCGAACACGACCGTTTTTGTCGTGGACGTAGTCGGCGACGAGGTGACGCGCGTTATCCAAAAAGAGACGCCCGTCTATTACGCCTGCGCTTCGAGCTGCTACTCGACGCCCGACGAGGATTTCTACTTCGAAACGCACGATTTGATGGGCATCCGCAAACCGGGACCGTTCGACGAAGAACCCGAATATTACACGCTGGTCGTAACGCCGTTTTGAGGGATCGCGCGAGATGATGAATTACGTGTTCGTCGCGTTGGGGGCGGCGTTGGGAGGCGCGGCGCGCTACGGCGTCTATAGCGCGGTGGCGAGGTTTTCGTCGCCAATCCGACCGATCGGCACGTTGGCGGTGAACGTCCTCGGCAGCTTTCTGCTCGGCGTGCTTATCTTCGCTTTCCGAGCCGAGAGCGCGATCGACGAGCGCTTGAAACTCCTACTTACCGTCGGGTTTTGCGGCGGATTCACCACGTTCTCCACCTTCTCGCTGGAAACCGCCTATCTCGTCCGTCGGGAGGAATACTGGAGCGCCGCCGCCAACGCGGGGCTTAATGTCTTCCTGACTATCGCGGGCGTCGCGGCGGGGTATCTCGTGGTTAAGAAGTGGTTCCTCGCATAGCTCGCTATCCCTCGCGCCGAACGCGCGCCTCCCATAGCTTCTTCGCCAAGAACACGCCGCCCGCCGCCGAGACCGCGTAGCCGACATAGAGGTTTTGCCTGCCGACCGCCAGTCCGATGATCATCAAGATAAACCCGACGATCGTCATAACGCCGTGTTGCGGCGCGGCGTTGAAATCCACCCACTTGAGGAGCGTGAGAAAGAATCCGACCGCCAGCGCCGCCGAGACGGCGAAATAGTGCGCGCCCCGTTGGTAGTCGGCGTCTTCGGTGATTTTCCCGTATCCCACAACGGCGTCGATGATCGCCACCGACGCGAAGATGATCAGAAACATGCGGTTCTGATCCTTCCACGGCATTTGCTGTTCTTGCGTCAAAGCTCTCCCTATCTAAATTATTGCGGCGTCAAAAAGAAACCGGAAGTCGAACGCCGACTCCCGGTTTCGCTTCGCTTTCGCGCTAATCCCTTACTTAACTTCGAGCGGCTCTTCGTTCTCTTTCTGCTCGGGGTGGAGACCTTCCATCTGGTCTTCCGCCAACTTACCCGTGAGCCACACGGGGTTCATCGGATAGATGATCGGGTTCAGGAAGACGTAATAGAGGTGCCATACGAGAACGACGGCGACGGCGAGCGCGGCTTGCCAGAAGTGTACGGCCGCGGCGGCGGGGTTCGTATCGACGCCGCCCGTGATCATCGCGCCCGTTACGACGAGTATGATCATCGAAATCGCCGTCAGCCAGTAGTTCGATTTCTCCATATAGCTAAACCGACCGAAACGCGGCGCCGTCTCCGATCCGCCGAAAACGTAGCGCAACATCGCGCCGAAATCCTTCACGTCCCTTCCGTTCGGTAAGAGCGCGACGAACGTATCTCGACCGCGCTTGGAGGCGACGAGATAGACGAGATGCCAGATAATCGTCAATCCGAGCAGCGCCGCCGCGCCGAGGTGGATTTCGGTGCGGAAATCGAAACACCAGTAGGGCGCCGCGACGTCCGCGAGGGCCCCCTTCGGGAAGGCGATAAGGTGCCCGGTATAGGCGAGGATGAAGAAGGAGACGAAGAGGAAGCCGTGCATCAGGCGCTCGCCGACACACATCCGCTCGTAGAAGCGGGTCGGTTTCGTCTCGACCATCTCGTTGTCTTGCGCCTCGGGCTGTCCTTGCACGGTGCGGATAAGCACCTTCCGTTTGCGGGAACGGACGCGACGATCGAACGCGTAGCGCACGAGGTGGAAGAAGTGATGCGCCGCCATCAATCCGACGAGCGCTATGATAATAATTAGATAGATTCCCGCGATCGTCTCCTCGTCGGCCTCCTCGATTTCGAGTTCCGCGTCGTGCACCGAGACGACCTCGCCGGCGGCGTAGGCGCCGGGGTGGCACTCGAAGCACGTTTCGGCGACGTTTTTCGGATTGATCGGCGACGCCTCGGCGGCGGCGGGCAACACTAAGTGGGGCGTGTGGCAGCCGGCGCATTTAGTGACGACGACCTTGCCGCCGACGAAATCGAAGCCGTGGTAGCTATCCTTCATTTCTTGGACGCGCGACTCGCTCATCTCGAAATCCTCGGCGAGGGGCGCGGGATCGTGGCAATCGACGCACGACTCGGCGACGGTGTTCCGGAAATACATACTCGTGTTCGGATCGCCCGGCTCGAGCGCGTGGTGTTCGTCGTGGCAATCGGCGCAGAGAGGGGCGTCTTTATCCCCCGCTTGGAAGGCGATTCCGTGCAAACTCTCGGCGACCTCGTCGGCGATCTCGGCGTGGCAATCGGCGCACGTCTCGAGGATGGCGGCTTTGGCGACGGGCGAGCCCTCCGCCTCGGGCGCGACGACGGCGTGCGAATCGTGGCACGCGGCGCAGCTCGGCGCCGAGGCGATACCCTCGAGCAGCTTCCTGCCGTGGATGTTCGTCTCGTTCGACTCGACGGCGGGGGTCGATTCGGCGACGGTTTTACGGACGTCGGGATCGTTCAGGTGGCAGCCGAGGCATGCTTTGGTTTGGTTGAGCTTCACGGCGACGACGGTCGAGTCGGCGGCGCCTTCGGGGAACGCCAATTGAGACTCGTGGCAACTCGTGCAGCCCGGCGCGCCGGCGACGTCCTTCTCCATCGCGGCGTAGTGGGCGGACGTTTTATAGGTTTCCGCCTCCTCGGGGTGGCATTTGCCGCACCCTTTCGTCTGGTTGGAAACGTGGTATTGCGAGAATTTCGACTTCACCATATAGACGTCGTGATCGCCGTGGCAACCGACGCAGTTGACGTCGGCGTCGCGCTCGTATCCGGAAACGCCCGCCATTTGCGGGTGGAAGGCGTGTTCTTCGCCCATCCCCTTATGGCAGGAGACGCAGTTGACGCGGAAATCGTCCTCGCGGT
>WJMR01000005.1 GCA_014727845.1 Ignavibacteriales bacterium | reverse complement strand
CGATCGGATCCTGCTGGATAACGCGCCCCGTTGGGAGGAGGACGCGGAGAAGGCGATACCGGGCAACGGCTCCTACAACGTGGAGCTGGGCAATTTTATGAACCCGAGGCCGCAAGTCGGGGACGTCGTTCACTCGCGGTTTATCGCCAACGCCGGGGGGCTGGCGATGGAGACGACCGACGCGATCTCGATGATCCCGTGGATTCGTCCGCCCCGCACCGTCGCGCTCGCGCCCGCCGATCTTCCGAACCGACCCGCCGACGTCGCCGTCGCCCTCGCCGGTTCCGACGCGACGATAACGTGGGACGTCGAACCGGGAACGACCTACGACGTCTATGGCAGATACGCCGATTCCACCGCCCCGTCGGGCGTTTCGCGCATGCTCTATCATCGGCTCGACTCGAACAACGCGAGCGGCGCCTTTACCCACGCGGGCGGGCTTACCCAAGGCGGCATGGGCTACGTGGTGATTCCGAAGAAGGGCGACCGCTACGGCTCGCACTCCAACGAGGTCGTCAACTATCCGCTGCCGCCCGAGTTCGTCTCGGCGACCGTCGCGTACGTTTCCCCGTATAAAGTGGCGACGACGTGGATGGAGAGCCCGTTCGCCTCCGTCTATCACGTCTATCGCGGGGATTCGGCGACCTTCGTCGCGGACGCGACGTCGCTCGTCGGCGAGACGACCCACCCGACGGCGTTTATCGACGAGACGGTCGTCGAGGGACGGACGTATTGGTACCGCGTGCGCGGCGAGAACGAGTTCGGGCTAACGGGCGAGCCGAGCCGAGCCGTTCGGTGCGTCGTCGAATCTCGCGCCGAAGGGAAGCCCGACCTCAACGTGATGTTTATTTCGCGACATCCAAAGTATCGGCGACATAACATTATCTACGACCCGGGCGGCTACAATCCGCAAGACGCCCCCGGCACGGAGGGGTGGAAGCATTACCCCGACGACGGAGAGACGATGACCTACATCGCGCACGTCGAGAACACGGGCGGCGCGGCGATCGACTCGTTCGCGCTTCGGTGGTACGTCGATTCGACGCTTCAAAGAACCGACGCGCATAGCGCGATTTATCCCGGGCAGCGGGTCCTCTCACGGTTCCAATTGCCGTGGTCGTCGAGCGATCCGTCGTACGTCCGTTGCGAGGCCGAGGCGTTGACGCCCGCGCCGACCGCGGAGCTTACGCTATGGAACAACCGTATCGAGAACCGCACGAACGCGCTCGCCTTCGATATCCACATCGAGCGACCGATGATGGAGCTGTTCCGTACGTGGAAGAACAAGCCCGGCTCCTACGCCTTCGAGGATTGGATTCAATTTCATATGGTTCAATTCCAACGCTATTTCGACGAGGCGACGGCGCCGCAGACGGGCGGGGGCGTCGAAGAGGCGGTTTTCATCGATAGTATTTCCTACGCCGACCGCGATCTTGGCGGCGGCACGCACGCGCCCGTGCATTGGTGGACGGACGGCGCGTGGGGGTTCAATTACAACCTCGAGTGGTGGGGGTTCGTAACGGGCGAGCACGCCGAGCGCGGGTTCGAGCCGGCGTTGATGCACGAACTCAGCCACCAGCTCGGCTTGATCGATCTCTACACGCTCGACGTTCACGGCACGACCTTCTCGGGAGATTTCGTCGAGCCCCGAACGGGCGCCTTTCCGCCGCTCGAACCGGTCGTCAATTTCCAGAATCCCGTGTACTACTATAATTCCCGCCGCGCGGTGGACGTGATGTCCACCTTTAGCAACACGGCGTATTCGGATCATTCCGCCGGCGCTTTGCAACGAAACCTCTCGAAACGTCGCGGTTATTACGGGGAGTATCTGTTCGATTTCGCGAAGGACTACGCCTATCGGTTGACGAAACCCGACGGCGCGCCGCTCGCGGGCTATAACGTCATGGTGTATCAGAAAGATCCGAGCTTCACGCCGACGCCGAAATACGTCGGGGTTGCGGACGAGGAGGGGGTGTATCGGTTCCCGCACACGACGCATTCGGGCTACGAAGGGGGGATCCACACGGCGAACCCGTTCTCGACGTCGATTAACCGCTTCCCCCACGTCGTCGGAGTGAACTCCACGCTGCTTATTCGCGTTAGTAACAAGGATAGCGTCGGCTATCGTTTCCACGACGTCTGCGACTTCAACGTCGCCTATTGGAGCGGCGACTCGATCTACGCCGAGATTCCGCTCGTGATCGAACAGTGGCATGCGATACCCGGCACGAACGTCGAACGAGGCGAGGACGATCCGCTCCTTCCGCGCGAGTATAAATTGTGGAACGCTTATCCGAATCCGTTCAACCCGGAGGCGCGGATTAAGTACGATCTTAAGGAACCGAGTCGGGTCGAGTTGGCGGTTTTTACTTCGATCGGCGAGCGCGTCGCGCTTCTCGAAAAAGGGGGGCAATCGGCGGGCTACTACGAGCGGACGTTCCGACCCGAGGGCGCCTCGGGCGTATATTTCTATCGGCTGACGGTAAGCTCGACCGAATCGAACGAGACGTTTACGAAAACGCGAAAGATGATGTATCTTAAATAATCCTCACAGAAAGCGAAGAGAACGAATATGAAGTTACTGGCGACGACGTTGTCGGCGATCCTGCTGTCGATCGGTTTTTACGCTTCGGCGCAGACGTCGATAGTGTTTCGGAACTATGTCGAAGATCCCGACGGCGACTTGAACTCGGAGACGCCGCCGGAGGCGAGTTTCGCGATTTGGCTCGACGGCGATCTCGATCGGATCCTGCTGGATAACGCGCCCCGTTGGGAGGAGGACGCGGAGAAGGCGATACCGGGCAACGGCTCCTACAACGTGGAGCTGGGCAAT
>WJMR01000071.1 GCA_014727845.1 Ignavibacteriales bacterium | reverse complement strand
TTCGGTCGTTCCCGCGGTAATCGTCTCGCCGCCGTTGGGAGAGGTTAGGATGACGCCCGCCGCGCTTAGGTTTTCGTACCACGCCACCTTATCGTCGATTACCGACGCGGAGACGACGTCGAAATCGCCGTCGCCGTCGAGATCGGCGGCGTGAACCGAGAGGGCGCCGTCCGCGGCGGAAGTAAGAACGCGCCGAAAACCGAAGTTCCCGCTTCCGTCGTTTTCATACCACGCGATTATATCGTCGCTCCATGCCGCCGAAAGCACGTCTATGTCGTCGTCGCCGTCCAAATCCGCCGCGAAAACGTCCTGCGCGTACGTCGCGGAATCGGTGATTACTTGGAGACCGCCAAACACCCCGCCGCCTTGGTTCTCGAACCAAATAATTTGATTGTCGAGCAACGACGAGGCGAGCGCGTCGTTGTCGCCGTCTCCGTCCACGTCCGCCGCGAAGACTTCCGAGGGCTCGTTCGAGGCGGTCGAAATCACTTGCTTCGGTCCGAAGCCGCCGCCGAGATTTTCGAACCACGCGATCGTGTTGTCGTTTTCCGAGGCGACGAGCACGTCCGCGTCGTTGTCCCCGTCCAGATCTTTCGCATACACGCCCGACGCGTAGTTGGAGGACGCCGAGATGGTTTGCTCGACTCCGAAGCTTCCGCCAAGGTTTTCGTACCACACCACTTGGTTCCCGAGCAGCGCGGCGGCGAGCACGTCGTCGTCGTCGTCCCCGTCGAGGTCGGCGGCGTAAACGGATATCGCGCCGTTGGCGGTGTCGCAAATTATTTGTTGAGAGCCAAAAGTGGTTTGGGCGCGTACTATTTGCGTCGGTAACACAAAATAGACGGCTAATAGAAATAGGAGGGATAAATTTCCCCCGTTCATATACGCCTCCCCAATGCTATGATATGTTTGTATAATTGCCCTTCGCGCAAGCGCGCTCTTGCGCGTGAGCAGGTTGGTCGCCGCATAACGTTAAAAAGCACAACGTCGAAGCGGCTACTTTCGAACGATATGGATGAAAAAAGTAAACTATATAAGGTACAATTGCAAATAAAAATACAAAACCCCGCTCGCTGCGCTCGCAACCCCCCCCCCGCCTCCCGTTGCTCGCCGCCCCCCTTGCCGGGGGGTTAAGAGATTGAGAGCGCCTCGACCTCTTTTCAGCCCCCTGTCAAGGGGGCGGCGAAGCCCCGACGAAGGAGGGGCGAAGCGGGGGTTCTCTTTTAGGCACGTGCGAGCGGCACATACTCTTTCCCCCCACAAAAAGAGCGGACAACCCGCCCGCCCTTTTGTCTAATGCGTATGTCTTACGCTTCTACTTCACCAGCAGCATCTTCTTCGTGTCGCGATAGGTCGTTCCCGTCGCGGAGGTCGCTTCGAGGCGATAGAAATACACTCCCGAGGCGAAGCGCGTCGCCGCGAAGACCCGCTTATGATATCCCGCCTCTTGCGCGCCGTTAACGAGCGTCGCCACTCGTTCGCCAAGCGCGTTGTAGATTTCCAACCGCACCGTCGTCGCTTCGGGAAGGGCGTAGCGGATGGTCGTCGTCGGGTTGAACGGGTTCGGATAGTTTTGCTCCAACGCGAATCGCGTCGGGATCTCGGCGACGTCGTCGTCGTCCGAGCCGACGGGCTCGCCGAGCGTGAAGCAGCGCAGCTCGCTCCAGTCGTCTTCCGTCGAGTCGGCCGCGGCGGGCATATCCGCCTTATCCCAACGGAAGGTGTAGGTCGGTCCCGTCGTCGTCGTGTCGGGTTTCGGGATGTTCCTGCCCGAGCTGCCGCGATAGGTGCGTCGCATAAAGCGCGTGCCGGCGAGGATCTCGTCGGGTCTCGGTTTGCCCGCCGACGAATCGATAAATCCGAACGTCCAGATTCCGTTCTCTTCCGCGTCCTCGATGGTGAAGGTTTGCGCGGCGGTGTCGAGAATCGCCTCCGGCACGACGATCCACGTAAGCTCCGTCGGTTTGGCGGCGTTCGCGATCGGCTTGGCGTTCAACCACATCAGGATCGAATCGGGGTCCTCGAACATCGTGGACATCGCGTACCAATCCGGCTCGTTCCCGTCGGGGAAGCGCACCGTCGTTTTCGGCGACTCGTATCGATAAACGGCGCCCGTCCCCGTCATAAGCGCGCGAACAATCGTGCCGCAGATAATCAAGCCGTCGCCCGTAACCGAAAGGGTGTCGTCGGAGAAGATCGTCAGTGTGTCTTGTGGATTCATCTCCATCGAGGATTTGGCGAGCGTGAGCGTTCCCGAGACGGTGACGCTTCCGCTCGTGGTCATAAACGCGCCGCTATCGACTTCGAGGTTGTAGAACGCACCCGTCAGCACGCCTCTGCCGGAGAACCGCACCGTCGAAAGTCCCGGCACGTAGCCGCGATCGCCCGCCGCGAGCGGGTCGTTATACCAGTCGCCTCCGACGACGAACTCGGGTTCGCCGAGGGCTTCGAGCGTTCCGTTAATCAGCACGTCGTCGCTCGTCTTGAACGTGTCCACCTGCGACTCGACGCGGAGGGTCGCCTCGGATTCAATCGTCAGTCCGCCGACGAACACGTTGGTAACGGGGTCGCGGACGACGGGGTCGTTGGCGGTCGGGGGGACGACAACGTAGTCGAGGAGGTCGGGTATCTCGCCTTCGCTCCAGTTGCTCGTATCCGCCCAGTCGTCGCTCGCGGCGCCCGTCCACAAATTGCGGACGAGGATCGTAAACATCCCGCTTTCGTCGGAGACGGGTCCGGCGTCGTCGGAGACGCGCACGAGCGCCGAGTCGGTCGGGAAGGGCGGGGTCGTCCAGTTATAAAGTTGGCTTTGGATGCTCCCCGTCGCGATGTGATTCCATAGAGCGCCCCCGTCGGTCGAGTATTCGATAACGACGGTCTCGACGTCTTGACTCTCCCACTCGATCGTTCCCGAGACGCCCGCGACGCGGATTTCGCCTTCTGTGGGCGAGAGGACGCTCATCGTCGGATTGAGGATCGTAAACGGCGCGTCGGTGGTGTCGGAGGCGAGCGTGTCGATATTCGAGTAAGCGCGAATAAACGCTTTATCGGTGGAAACGGCGGGGACGGTGAACGGGAAGGGGAAGAAATTTCCCGTCACCTCCTCGGCGACGGTCGTC
>WJMR01000070.1 GCA_014727845.1 Ignavibacteriales bacterium | reverse complement strand
GTTTATCCCTAATCGCCTCGTACACCTCGGGGCGTTTCATCTCCACGTATTCCGCAAGCTCGCTCTTGAACTTGCCGACGTCCTCGACGTTCAGATCGTCGAGATAGCCCTGCATCGCGGCGAAGATAATCACGACTTGCCGCTCGACGGGGATCGGGTCGTATTGCCCCTGCTTGAGGAGCTCGACCAGCCGCTCGCCGCGCGCCAGCGTTTTCTTGGTGGATTCGTCGAGGTCGGACGAGAATTTCGCGAACGCCTCCAACGAGCGGTAGTTCGCCAACTCGATTTTCAGCTTGCCGGCGACCTGCTTCATCGCCTTAATCTGCGCGTTGCCGCCGACGCGACTAACCGAGATGCCGACGTTGATCGCCGGTCGGACGCCCGCGTTGAACAGCTCGGGCGTGAGGTAAATCTGACCGTCGGTGATCGAGATAACGTTCGTCGGGATGTAGGCGGAAACGTCGCCCTGTTGCGTCTCGATGATCGGCAAAGCGGTTAAGCTGCCGCCGCCGAGATCGTCGGAAAGCTTCGAGGCGCGCTCGAGCAGGCGCGAGTGGAGGTAGAAGACGTCGCCGGGATACGCCTCGCGACCCGGAGGTCGGCGGAGGAGGAGCGAGAGTTCGCGATAGGCGACGGCTTGTTTGGAAAGATCGTCGTACACCACGAGCGCGTGTCTGCCGGAATCCCGGAAGAACTCGCCGAGCGTGGCGCCGGCGTAGGGCGCGATGTATTGGAGCGGCGCGGGTTCCGAGGCGGTCGCGGTAACGACGGTCGTATATTCCATCGCGCCGTTCTCCTCTAAGCGGGAGACGACGTTGGCGACCGTGGAGCGCTTCTGACCGACGGCGACGTAGATACAGAAGACCGGCTCGACGCCCATCTTCTTCGCGTCCTCGGTGTGCGTAAATTTCTGGTTGACGATCGCGTCCACCGCGACGGCGGTCTTACCCGTCTGTCGGTCGCCGATGATAAGCTCGCGCTGCCCCCTGCCGATCGGGATCATCGAATCGACGGCGAGGATACCCGTCTGGAGCGCCTTTTTGACGGGTTGACGCTCGATAACGCCTTTCGCCTTGCGATCGATCGGGAGATACCGCTCGGTCTTGATGTCGCCTTTGCCGTCGATCGCTTCGCCGAGCGGATTGATGACGCGTCCGATCATTTCCTCCCCGACGGGCATCGACGCGACGCGTCCGGTTCGCTTAACCGTGTCGCCCTCTTTGATAAGCTTGGTTTCGCCAAAGAGCACGCAACCGACGTTGTCCTCTTCGAGGTTCAACGCCATACCGAAGACGTCGTTGGGAAACTCGACGAGCTCGTTCGCTTGCACGTTCTTCAATCCGTACACGCGGGCGATGCCGTCGCCGACCTGGAGGACGGTTCCGGCTTCGTACACTTCCGCCTCGCTCTCGAAGCCCGAGAGCTGCTTTCGCAAAATCGACGTAATTTCGTCCGGTCGTATCTCGAACATATGCGTATCCTTTATGCTTGGCTCGTCTCGCCCGATTCGGAGGCGGCGAAACGTTTCTTAAGAGCGCGCAACTTTCCGGCGATCGACGCGTCCACGACGGTGTCGTCCACGCGCGCGGTGAATCCGCCTATTAATTTCTCGTCGATCGTCGATTTCATACGCACTCGTTTATCGAGCGTCGATTCCAATCGTTGTTTCAGTCGGTCGAGTCCGTCTTCGCCGATGTCGGCGGCGGTCGCCACGTCGGCTTCCACCACTCCGGCACGCCGATCGCGGAGCTCGCGGTAGGCGTCCACCATCGCTTCGAAGACGTCCAGCCGCTCCTTGTTCGCGAGCAGGTCGATTCCCTCGACGAATTCCTCGCTCGCCTTTCCGCCGAAGATTTCCTTCAGCACGGCGCGCTTGTCCTCGCTTTTTACGACGGGACTTTGGAGAATCCTCCTAAGATCGTCCGCCGCGTCGAGCGCGTTTCTCGCCGCGTCGAAATCCTCCGAGAGGCGATCGAGCGACTTACGCTCTTCGGCGCGTTCGTATAACGCGGTCGCGTATTTCCTCGCAACTTTTTCGCTTCGCATACGCCGTTAGTTTTTCGGCAGATCGTCGATCAATTTCGACGCCAGCGCTTTTTGCTTGTCTTTATCGAGAGATTCTCGGAGGAGCTTCTCGGCGATTTCGACGGAGAGATCGGCGACGCGATTTTTGAGCTCCTCAAACGCCTCGTTCTGCTTGGCTTCGATTCGCTTTTCGGCGTCGTCGAGCATCTTCTTCGCCTGCTCCTTGCTCTGCTCGAGGGTTCGCTCGCGGATTTCGTCGGCGTATTTCCGGCTTTCCTCGACGGTCTCGCGCGCTCGCTCCTCGGCTTTGCGCATTTCTTCCTTGTTCTTCTCGATCATCTCCTCGGCTTCTTGGCGCGCCTTTTCGGCGGCTTCAAGTCCTTCGCGGATTTTATCCTCGCGCGTTTTCAGCGCGGCGAGTATGGGCTTCCAGGCGAACTTGCCGAGCACGATCAATAAGAGAATGAAGGTGATCGTCGTCCAGAACGCCAATCCGGAGTGGACGGAAAGCAATCCGCCCTGACCTTCCGAGGCGACGAGCGCGGCGGCGTTGGCGCCGATTGCGGCTACTACGCTCATAACTTACGCTCCTGCGGCTCGCGATTGCGCGTCGCCCGTCGAAAACGGTCGTTCGTCGGCGCGGCTCGCTCGCGAGCGGTCGGTTACTTCGTCGCTAAGATGATGCAAATAACGAGCGCGAACAGCGAAATGCCCTCGATCAGCGCCGCGGCGATGATCATCGAGGTGCGTACGTCGCCCGCGGCTTCCGGCTGGCGACCGCTCGCCTCCATCGCCGAAGCGGCTAATTTTCCGATTCCAAGTCCGCCGCCGACGATCGCCAATCCGGCGCCCAATCCCGCGGCTAAGTAAGCCAACGCGTTTTCCATATTCGTTTCCTCCGAATAAGAGAGTTTGGTTGCGTGTGTTCTCGAGTTAGTGTTCCGGATGCGCCGCCATTCCGATGAAGACGGCCGAAAGCATCGTGAAAATGTACGCCTGAATAAAGGCGATGAGCACCTCGAGCGTGTAGATGAACAACGCCATCCCCACCGAAGCGGGGGACACCCACGCGGTGCCGAACGTAAATATCAATCCGATGAGCGCGAAGATCACGATGTGACCCGCGGTCATGTTCGCGAACAAACGTATCGCCAAGGCGAAGGGCTTCGTGAACAAGCCGATGAACTCGACGACCGCCATAATCGGCAAAAGGAAAACGGGGATGCCGTGCGGCACCAATCCCGTGAAGTAGCCCACGACGCCGTTGTGACGCATGCCCGCCAATTGAATGACGATAAACGAGAAGATCGCCAGCACCGCCGTTACGGCGATGTTGCTCGTGAACGTCGCCGAAAACGGGATCAGCCCGAGAAAGTTTCCGAAGAGGATCCAGAAAAAGGCGGTTAGCAGGAACGGCGTATAGCGCTCGAAGCCCTCCCCGATCGAGTTACGCGCGATGTCGTCTCGCACGAACACGACCATAACCTCGAACATATTGGCGAAACCCTTGGGGACGAGCGACTTCTTATACTTACCCCGAACGTAGAACGCGGCGAGAAGCAATAAGAGCGCGCCCAGCCACATAAAGACGACGTGCTTGGTTATCGAGAGATCGAATCCGAAAAGCTCGATGTGCGGCAAGGGTATCGTGCCGAAGGGCGCGAAGTCGAGATAAGGAGAATCCTGGACGTGGTGAAGAATCCAATTCCCCTCCTCGGCGGCTCCCGCGGCGAGCGAGTCCGCCGTGTGCGTTATTGTCGTGTCGATCTCCGTAGTCATTCGTCGTCTCGGCGCGTTCGCTTCTTTAAGTGGAGCGTGTAAAAAATCTCGGTCGCGAGCGAGATTAGATAGAAAAACAAGAACGATAAAAT
>WJMR01000069.1 GCA_014727845.1 Ignavibacteriales bacterium | reverse complement strand
GATGGTGCACGTGCTCAACGCCCCCTCGCCGGCGGCCACCGCCTCGATCTCGATCGGCGAAGAGATTGCCGACGTGCTCGAGAAACAGCGAGCGTAACTTGTATAGGAGGTTGGAATGACTCGACGAGCGTTCTTTGCGTTACTTCTCGCGTTTGCTTCCCACACGTTCGGAGCGGACACCCTCCGCGTGGGCGTGAAAATCGCCGAACCGTTCGTCGTCCAAGAAGCCGACGGCGAGTGGAGCGGCTTGGCGTATTGGCTCTGGCAAAGCGTCGCGAGAGATCTCGGCTACGAATTCGTCGCGAAGGAATACGACCTCGCGGGTTTGCTCGACGCGGTCGAGCGAGGCGAGATCGACGTCGCCGTCGCCCCGCTGACGGTAACCGCCGAGCGCTCGGCGAAGATGGATTTCACGCAACCGTTTTTCATCGCGGGCTTAAGCGTGGCCGCGCCCGCCGAGCGGGAGATGGGATTGCTCGGCTACGTCCGCCAACTGATAACCGTCGAGATGATCGAAGCGATCGTTACGCTCGTCGCGCTACTGATCGTCGTCGCGTTGGCGATGTGGCTCGTCGAACGGCGCCGCAACCCCGAGCAATTTGGCGGCGGAGCGGCGCGCGGCATCGGCGAGGGCGTTTGGTGGGCGGCGGTAACGATGACCACCGTCGGCTACGGCGACCGCGCCCCGACGACGGGCGTCGGTAGAACGCTCGCGTTCGTGTGGATGCTCGTCGGCATTATGTTCATCTCCTCGCTTACCGCCGCCATCGCCTCGGCGCTCACCGTCTCCCGCCTCTCGTTCGGCGTGGAGAATCTCGCCGACCTCCGCGACCGCCACGTCGGCGTCGTCGAAGGATCCGCCGCCGAGCGCGCGTTGCAAGAAAACCGCGTCGCCGCCGACGCCGCCCCCACCATCGAGGATCTCTTCGACCGACTCGAAGCGGGCGACCTCGACGCCGTCGTTTACGACGCCCCGATCGTCAGGCACCAAATAAAAAAGCGGAACCTCGTCGGCAAAATAAAAACCGTCGATCTCGAATCGACGCCCGGCTATTTCGCCTTCGCGCTTCCACTCGGAAGCCCGCTGCGCAAGCCGCTCGACGCCGCGCTCCTCCTTCGGATCAACGACGACGAATGGCGACGACTTCGCTTCCAATACTTCGGCGAATAAAAAAACGGTTGCCGAGTTACGCGGAAGTTGTTATTTTCAAAAATTGTGTGTGAACGTTAACACTTTAATCGATCCGAACGCACGCAGGGAATGTGTCATCCGTCGCGCGAGACGCGACCCTAATCTCGGTATTCTATGAGTTCATACTTCCTCGGTTCCGACGTCGGTACGGGCGGACTTAAGACCGTGTTGATCGACGAGGACGCCAACCTCGTCGCCTCCTCGATGAAGGAGTATCCGCTCTTTTCTCCCAAACCGCTTTGGTCGGAACAGAACCCCGAAGACTGGTTCGACGCGTTCGTCGAGGGCGTCAAAGAGATTTTCGCGAAATCGAACGTCGATCCGAAGGAGGTCTCGGCGCTCGGCCTCGCGGGTCAGATGCACGGATTAACCGCGCTGGACGCGGACGGGAAGCCGCTCCGGCACGCCATCCTTTGGAACGACCAGCGCACCGCCGCCGAGTGCGCGGCGATAACCGAGCGGATCGGCGCCGAGCGTTTGCTCGAGACGACGGGCAATCCCGTTCTGCCCGGCTTCACGCTTCCGAAGATCGAGTGGTTGCGCGCGCACGAACCCGACGCCTTCGCTCGCGCGAAAACGTTTCTGCTTCCGAAAGACTACCTGCGCTTTCGCCTCACGGGGGCGCGGCATTCGGACGTCTCCGACTCCTCGGGCACGTCGCTCTTTAACGTGGGCGAGCGGAAGTGGGCGACCGAGCTCGCCGAGGAATTGGGCGTTCCAATTTCCGCGCTGCCCGAAGTTTTTGAATCCCCGACGCTCTCCTCCAAACTTACGGCGGAAGCGGCGCGGGCGACGGGATTGCCAAAGGGATTGCCCGTCGCGGCGGGCGCGGGCGACCAAGCGGCGCAAGCGTTCGGCAACGGCGTCGTGAAACCGGGAGCCGCCGTCGTCACCGTCGGCACCAGCGGCGTCGTCTTCGCCGCGCTCGAGCGCTACCGCTACGAACCCGAGGGACGACTGCACGCCTTCTGCCATGGCTCGCCCGGCTTGTGGCATTTGATGGGCGTGATGCTCGCCGCGGGCGGCAGCTTGCAATGGTTCAGAAACGAGTTCTGCCGGGAGGAGATCGCCGAAGCCGGCGAGAAGGGCGTCGATCCCTACGAAGTGATGACCGCCAAAGCCGCCGAGATCGATCCCGGCGCGGACGGATTGCTCTTCCTTCCCTACCTCG
>WJMR01000068.1 GCA_014727845.1 Ignavibacteriales bacterium | reverse complement strand
CGCTTCGCCAGTCGGAGGGTGCAGAGGCGCGGTTGGGGCGGCGGCTCGACGCCGGCGCGGGCGAATTCGGCGCGGAGGAACTTAAGATCGAACGGGGCGTTGTGGGCGACGAAGACCGCGTCGTCCAAGTAGCGAACGAGCTCGGAGGCGATTTCCTCGAAGTAGGGCGCGTGTTCGACGTCCTCGTCGGCGATGCCCGTGAGCTTCGTGATCTCGCCGGGGACCTTCCTGCCGGGATTGACGAACGACTCGAAGCGATCCTCGACGACGCCGTCCTTCATCAGCGCGACGGCGACCTCGATCACGCGATCGCGTTTGGCGACCAAGCCCGTGGTCTCGACGTCGAGCACGGCGAAGAGGGCGTGATTGATGGGGCGATGAAGGACGTTCTCGAAATCCATAGGCGCAAAGTAAGAAAATCCGCGCGTAAGGCGTGCAAACTTTTTTGACGAACGAAGCGCGAGATTGTTGCATAAGTCGCGCAAGTACGCTAAATTTTTCGTGTGATATGGGACACGTCGTAATGACGACCAAAATGACGCGAACGCGGGCGATGTTGCAAATATCGGGACGTAAAACGAGAGTCGATCTAAAAAAATACAAAGTAAGCTCTATATATATTAATAGATAGCGGGACGTAATAAAGGAACGGGCGACGATAACAAGTTTTGCATTTATTAATTAGTTTCCTTAAGTTTTTTCCGTTGCAAGGGAACAAGAGATAACACAACAATAATCGAACAACGCCAAGGGGCTAATTTGGGCAAACGATTATTACGATGAACTAACGGGAGGCGAGAACGTTTGGGCGAGCGGCGTGTAGGGCGCGGCGAACCCTGAACGGGCGTTCCCACCTTCGTCAATATTCAACAAACTCACTGTCACATTATAGGAGCAACTATGAGAGCACGACTGACCCTTCTGTTGGCTCTGCTACTATTACCGGCTTCGCTGTTCGCGCAGTTCAGCCGTATCAAAGGTAAGGTAGTGGACGCCGAAACCGGCGAAGCGTTGGTGGGGGCGAACGTCCTCGTCGTTGGAACGTCGTTTGGAGCGGCGACCAACATTAACGGCGAGTACACGATACCCAACCTCGAAGCCGGGACGTACGAAGTCAAAGCTTCCTACGTCGGCTATCAGTCAAAATCCGTCACCGACGTCCGTATCAACACGGGCTTAACGACCGAGCTAAATTTCGAGTTGCTCGGCGAAGGTTACGAGATCGATCAGGTAACCGTCGTGGCGGAAAAACCGCTTGTCAATAAAAGCGCGACCAACGCGACGCGCATCGCCACCGCCGAGGACATCGAAGCGCTTCCCGTACGCGGGTTGAACTCGATCGTCGCCTTGGAGCCGGGCGTTACCGCGCAAGACGGACAGATCTACGTCCGCGGCGGTCGTCGCGACGAGGTCGGGTTCTACCTCGAGGGAACCTCGATTACGAACCCCGTCTATGGCGGTCGCGCGGTTAGCATTCCGCAGGACGCCATCGAAGAGGTGCAGGTGCAGTCCGGCGGCTACACCGCCGAATACGGCGGCGCCAACGCCGGTATCGTCATTACGCAGCTGAAGAGCGGCGGGCAGGATTACTCCGCCAGCGTCGAGTACATCACCGACGACTTCACCTTCAAAGGCAAAGACAATCTGTTCGACGGCGAGCAACGCCTCGGCGCCTATAGCTACGGCCATCACAACCTGATCGCCACCTTCGGCGGTCCCGTCGGGATGAAGAACATCCGCATCTTCGGCGCGTTGGATTACGTCTATATGCAAGACGCCGATCCGCAGCCCTGGCCCGGAATGGACATCGGTTGGGTTACCGACCCGACGACGGGAGACTCGGTTAACTTGACCTACCCCGCCGGCTTGCTCTATAACAACTGGCAGGAATCTTACAACGGATCGGGAACCTTGACGTTGGACTTCAACCCGATCATCGCGCGCTTGCATGGCACATACGCGACCAACGACTACAAGAACCCGTGGACGGGACGCTACGGCGGCAACATCGCCAACATCATGAACCAAGAGCGCGTCCAGGAAGTTACCACCACCAATATGACCGTCGGCGGTAAGTTTACCTACATCGTCTCCTCCGATATGTTCTTCGAACTTTCGGGCGGTTATATGGAGCGCGCCGCCGAGGCGCAAGATCCGTTCTTGAAGGACGACTGGCAACTCTACGGCGACTCGGTCGCCAACGCGAACGTCGGTTTCGACGTCTTCCGTCAGCGCTATTTGCGCCCGGCGCGTTTACAGTTGTTCACCTTCACATTCCACGCCCCCGGCGATCCGTTGGCGTCTTACTCGAAGTCGAACTACCAACGGATCAACGCCTCCTTGTCCGGAAACTACCAATGGAAAGAGCACACCTTCAAGGCGGGCGGCGAGTTGCAGATGTTCACCCTGCGTAGCTGGGCTATCGGTTCGAGCGAATACGTCGCGCAACAGATGGCGACCCTCACGACCGACGCCGCGAAATCCGACTTCCTTAAGGAATACGGACTCGCCAACTACGGTTACGATATGCTCGGCGAACCGCTCGACGGCAGCGACGACCTTTTAGGCGCGCGCCAGCCGATGTTCATCGCCGGCTACGTGCAGGATAAGATCGAGTGGAACGACCTGATCGTAAACGCCGGTCTCCGCTTCGACTACTACGACATCGACAACCTTCGTTTCGTCGATCCCGCGAAACCGCAATTGGCGTTCCCCGCCGGCGATCCCGAGATCGACGTGAACGGGTTGGAAGAAGTTCCCGTGTTTATGGCGGTTAGCCCGCGTTTGGGCTTCTCGTTCGCCGTAACGGATCGCACCGTCTTCCACGCGCAGTACGGCCAGTTCGTACAGCAAACGCGTCTCCGCGACGTCTATCAGGGCTGGTATTACATCCGCTACGCCCTCGAGGGCGGCTTCGAGATCACGGCGCCCGTCGGCTACGACGTTCGCCCGACTCGGACGACCCAATACGAAGTCGGCTTCACGCAGCAGCTCGGCGAGTTCGCTTCGTTCGACATCACCGGCTTCTATAAAGACGTCAAAGACCAGACGGTCTTCAAACAGCAGGATACCGACGGCGAGTTCGCCTCCTACAACATCCTGACGAACGGCGACTTCGCGACCACGAAGGGCGTCGAGATCGCCTTTAATATGCGTCGGGTCGAGCGCGTGCTGGTCAACGCCAACATGTCGTTCCAAGACGCGCAGGGCACGGGTTCCTATCCGAACTCGAACCGCGGCATCGTCGGCGCGCCGCTGGACGGCGTCACCGTCTTCGCGCCGCAATACGTCGCGCCGCTGGAATTCAACCAAGCGTTCCGCGGAAACCTGAACATCGACTATCGCTTCGGCAGAGACGACGGTCCCGTTCCGTTGCACGAACTCGGCGCCTCGTTGTTGCTGAGCTTCAACAGCGGTCACCCGTTTACGCTCGGTCAGGGCGGCGCCGATCTCGAAGGCGACGCTCGTAACCGTCGGCCCGTCGAGCCGCTGAACAACTCGACGACGCCGTCGCAATTCCGCGCCGATCTTCGCGTCGATAAAACCTTCCGGATCATGGACCTCGTGAGCTTGAACATCTACGTTCAGGTTTATAACCTGTTCGACAACGAGCTTATCGAGAACGTCTTCCTCCGCACGGGAACCCCCAAAGACGACGGATACATTAGCGATCCCGAACTCGGCGGTCAGCTTGTGGAGACTTACGGCGACATCTACGCGGAAGTTTATCGCGCGATCAACATCGACTACTACGAACAATACCAGAACGCCACCACGGGCGCCGCGTATCAGAACACCCAGCTGTTCTACGGCACGCCGCGTCAGATTCGGGTCGGCGTAAGAGTCGAGTATTAAGATTGACGACGATGTTGACCGGTTTAACAACAAAGGAGTTTTAAGCTTATGAAAGCGAAATTTGGAAGCGCCTTACTATCGCTCCTCTTATTGGCGGCGTTCGTTTCCCCGAACGCGTACGCCGAGAGACCGGAAGGCGGCAAAAAAGGCGAACGAGTGAGCAAAACGACGGGAAGCCCCGTTCGTACGTTCCTCAATATCAACAATATCTCGACCGTCATTAAGAACGACGGTATCTCGGATATCGATTACGCCGAGAACAACTCGGGGCTTATTTACCCGAAGGGAAGCGGTAAAGCCGCTATGTTCACCGCCGGTTTCCTCTGGG
>WJMR01000067.1 GCA_014727845.1 Ignavibacteriales bacterium | reverse complement strand
GCGTGGTTCGCTCGCGGGCGCGCTCGGCGGCGCGGATCCCGAGCATCCCGCCGCCAACGCCGCGAGAAAAACCGTCGCCGATATGCGAGCGCCGAGCGTCGTCAAAAATCCCATCCGAAAAAGAACTGATAGAAGAGTCCGTCTTGGAGGCGCGTGAAGTCGTCCTCGATCTTTTTCCCAATGTCGTAGCGAAGCACGATCACGTTGAAAAGGTTGAAGCGGAATCCGACGCCGACGCTCCCGAGCGTCTCGCGATACTCGTCGTCCCACGCGCCGCCCGCGTCGAAGAACGCCGCGCCGCGAACGCCGCCAAGATAGAGGTCGAAGATCGGCAGCCGGAGATACGCCAGATCGACGAGGGGGAAGCGGAACTCGATCGAGGAGATCCAGAGCTTCTCGCCTCGGATCGACCACCGCCGCCATCCGCGGAGATCCCAACTGCCGCCCATAAAATAGCGCCGCGCTTCTTTCCCTTCGTTGTAGTAGAGGGAGGCGCGCGTCGCCAACGCCGTGCGGAGCGAGGTGCGGAAGTAGCGACGATAATCCGCGATAAACGAATAGTAGTTGACGTTGCTGTATTTTACGTCGCTCGTATAGCCGAGCGCGAACCGGGCGCGCGTGCCGTCCAGCGGACCGGAGGGACCCCAGAGGGAATTGTCGATCACGTAAGCGAGCGTGTTGCTCCAGAGGAGCGCCTTCCGCTCGAGGACGCCCGAGACGATCTCCTTATCGGAGTTCGCCAGCGTCGAGGTCGCCTCGAGCCGGCGGAAGGTGGAGAAGGGAAAGTGGAGCACGAAATAGCCGCCGAACGTCCGCTCGTAGTAATATTCGTCGGGGTCGCGGAGGTCGTAGCGCCTGCCCGCGTAGTTGAAGACGCCGTAGCCGTGATTGGCGCGGTCGCCTTGCCGCAAGCGGAAGAGATCGACGTTGAAGCTTTCGAGGAAGTCGCTTTGAACTTGCGCGGTGTTATACACTAAAAAGAAGAAGCGGTCGTCGCCGAGGAGATCGCTGATCGAGAGCACGGCGCCTCCGCGCGTTCCGAAAAGCGGGTCGGTGGTTATTTGACTCTGCGCGTAGTCGAGCGCGTACTCGGCTTGGTAGGGTCGCGGCTCCGTTTTAGAGGCAACGCGCTCCTTGCCCGCCTCCCACACGCCCGCCGTGTTGTTATCGGCGGGTCGGATCGTGTCGGCGCTCGAGTCGGCGTATTCGTATCGATAGACGCGGAAGGTGCGATCCTCGAAACTCGAGAAGACGATCTCGTTTGTGTCCGCCGCCGAGGGCGCGTAGGCGTTGTTGAGGAAGTCGGTCAATCGGCGCACGGGCGCGCCGGGTTCGGCGTTCGCGAGGTCGAGCGCGTACACGTTCCGCACGCCGTCGAGATCCGCGGTGAAGAGAATCGACGCCCCGTCGGCGCTTAACGAGGCGTCGGCGAGTTCCGCGTCGAGTTCGGTGACGTAGTCGATCCGATACGTCGCCGGATCGATCGCGAAGAGGTTGCTCCGCCGCTCGATCTCCCCCGCCGTCCGATCCGACACAAAGTAGATCTTACCGTCGGGCGCGTAGAGCGGGGAGATATCCTCGTAGTAGTCGTTGGTCAATCGCGTCGTCTTTTCGGTCGCGAGGTCCAGCTCGTGGAGGTCGCGGAAGCCCTTCCGATCGATCGCGCTAACGAGGAGCTTCGTGCCCGCCTCGTTAAATACGGGATCGGATATCGCGACGAGGTCCTCGTCGGCGAATTCGTCGAACTTGGCGCGCCGCTTAAGCGAAAAGAAATGCAGGGCGTCGGCGCCGCGCGTCTTGGTTACGAAGACGAGCGTCCCCGTGTTGGAGACGGCGATCGAGCGGGCGAGCAAATGCAACGACTCGAACTCGCCGGACTTACCGCCGCGCGCCAGCAATTCCGGCTCGCCGAACGCGCCGCGCGCCGAGTCGTAGCCCGCCGCGTAGATCGAGGCGTAGCCGTCCACGTTGCCCATCGTTACGAGTATCGTCGTGTCCTCGTCGGAAAAATAGATCGGGTTGAAGTGATACCCTTCGCGCGTTTGCGCCTCCGCCGCCACCGCCGCGGATTTCCGTTCCGCGACGACGGGGTAGTACTTCTCTCGCTCGTGCGCCGTCCACTTCCGATCGATCTCCTCGATCGGCTCGCCGAGCGTGCGTTCGAGAACCTCCTCGAATCGGTCGGACATCCACAAGTTCTCGACAAGCGCTTGGATCTTATGCGCGCCGTATTCCTCCTCGACGAACAGAAGGAACGACTGCCCCTCCTTATACATCAAGAACGAGCCGCGGATTTGATAGAGATTTTGCAAGCCGGCGAAGTAGCCGTTGATCACCGCGTCGCGCATCGTCGATTCGGCGAGGTCGTCCCACTCGGCGGAGTAGTGTTCCGAGATCCCCTCGACGAACCAGAGCGGGGGCATCCGATACTCCATCCTGCGGCGGTCGCGATACATCCGCGAGAGTTTGGTGATGAAGAAGACGTGGGTCAACTCGTGCCAAATAACGTGGCGGAAGTTGTCGTAGGAGCCGTCGAACGGCAACACCACGCGCCCTTTCAGGAACTCGAAGAATCCGCCGACGCCCTCGGGAATGAAGCCGGGCGTGGTGTTCGTTTGTTGGAAGTGGAGCGTGGTGTTATAGAAAATGAGCGGCACGCGGTTCTTGGGGACGTGGTTGAACGCCGTCCGCAACGAGTCGTACGCCGCCTCGGCGATGTTGGCGCCGATCACGGCGATCTCCCCCATCTCGTCGTAGTAGTACACGTCGAAGTGCGCCGTTTCGAGCTTCTTCCACTCGAATTCGTCGTACTGCACCTTGTTCCGCCCAAAGAAATAGTACTGCGCCGAGAGGGGCGCGGCGGCGGCGAGCGCGAGCGATATGACGAGCGCGATTCGAGTCATACGATTGCGAAAGAAGAAACCGTCGCGCGGACGGTCTCTGATAAAATACGCGTTTCTCCGCGCCGAGTAAAGGCGTCGGCGGTTCCGCGCGGTCGGTTAGGGCTTTTCGGATAGTTCCTTCTTCAGCGCCATAATGTTGTCGATCTCGCCGGGATCGTAACCGCGCAACACGGCGAGCCAATAGGAGACCCAATCGAGCAGATACACCAAATCCATCAATCGGACGCGCCGATCCTCCCCTTCCCCTTGGAGCGTCATACTCTCGACGCCGCTCTTCCCAAGGATCCGCTCGACGATCTCGAAGCGGAGCAGCGTGCGCGGATGCGCGGCGGTGTCGGGAAGGTAGATCGGGACGAGGGCGCTCAACTCGCCTCGAACGGTCTCCCATCCGACAATCTCGTTGTGGTTCATCTCGGGGAAGGGGGCGTGGAAGGCGAGCGTCTTCGCGTTCTCGTTGAGCTGACCCTTAAAGCGCCAACCCGCCGCCTCGGTGACGCCGACGGCGGAATAGATCGCGGGCGTTTTCCCGATCAGCGCGGCGGCGACGTCGAACGCGCGATTCGGCGCCTCGGCGTATTCCTCGCCCCGACGCTTCCAGAGCGCGCGGATCTCCTCGACGAGCGCGTCGGAGGGCGGCGCGACGTTCAACGCCTCGAGGACTTTCAACAGCGAGAAGAAGCTCGCGCCCAACGCGTAGCGCGGCTG
>WJMR01000066.1 GCA_014727845.1 Ignavibacteriales bacterium | reverse complement strand
CGGAGCGGTGACAGGAAAGGCACGTAACGTGTAGCGTCTTCTCGAACTCGCTCGCCCGTTTCACCTCGTGCTTCGAATGGCACTCGTAGCACTCGACGCCGCGCTTGCCGTGCACACTCGCGTCGTACGCGTCCGCGTCGTGGCATTCGAGGCAATCGACTTCATAAATATCGTCGCCCGCTCGGTGGGGCAACTCTTCTGCGTCGAAACCCTCGTGGCAATCGACGCAGAGGAGCTTACCGTGCTCGGAGACGTTGAAGGCGGCTTCGTCAACCGCAAGCGACACGTCTTTGCCGTCCCGCTCGATCGTCATCTCCTCGTCGGTGTGACACATCAAACAATCGTCGTTGGTCGGTTGCGCGAAAAGCGTCGCGGTGGCTACGCAAAGAAAGGCAAGGGAGGATAAGCGCATGGGGGAACTCGTTAGAACAATTTGGCGATAATGCGGATTGTCAATTTTTTACTCTCGCAATAAAATTAAGGAATATCCTTATTATATCATACGGTTGATTTCAAAGAAAATATTCCTCATTTTTCACGACTATGGCGGCGACGAACGACACCCTTTCAATCGGCGGATTACCCGCGCCGGAGGATTTCTTCCTCATCGTCGGGCTCTATCGCGAGTTTCCGTTTAAGGAGGAGAACGCGGAGGAGATCCTCGATATCGTTTGCTACGACAAGCCGATCGACGCGCACTGCCCGGATTGCGACCGCGAGTCGGTCTTCGATCCGTTGGACAACTATCCGACGACTTCCGGAGTTCCCGCGAACGATCCGATACTCTCGCTCCCGACGTCGCTCGTCGAGTTTTACTTGTTGTTACGGCGGCGCTTCGCGGTTAAGGAATTCCAATGCGCTCGCGACCCGCGTCATAAAATAGGGTTCGCGTTTATGCTTCGCGATTTCAAGATTTCAAAGATCGGGCAATTCCCCTCCGCGCTCGAGATCGCCGAACGCGACTCTCGACGCTACCGCGAGATACTCGAGGATTACTACGACGACTATCACCGCGCGATGGCGCTCTTCTCGGCGGGCTACGGCGTCGGCGCGTTCGTTCACCTCCGTCGGCTCGTCGATAATTTCCTCTTAAAGAAAGCGCTCGCTCGGCAAGCGGAATCCGAAAAGCCCGAGACCCCCTACGCCGACCGCGTCGATATCCTGAAGAAGCATTTGCCCGACGCGCTGGTCGAGAACCTCAATCTTCGGGAGATCGTCAATCGGAAAATCTTCGAGCTTTCCGAAACCGAGTGCCTCGACTACTTCCCCGTGCTGAAGGGCGCGGTTGATTTAGCGCTGCGCGATATGACGCACGAGGATCGACGAGCCGAGCTCGCCGTCGAGGTTGAAGCGAAGCTCCGGGCGATCGACGAAGAGAATTCCGAACGTTTTTAAACAATAATATATATGGCTAAACGACTCTATCGTTCACGAAAAGACAGCGTTATCGCCGGCGTCTGCGGCGGACTCGCGGAGTATTTTGGTTGGGACCCCACGCTCGTACGGGTCGGCTACGTGCTCCTCTCCGTATTGAGCGCGGCGTTTCCCGGCCTGTTGGTGTATGTCATTTGCTGGATCATCATCCCCGTCCGAGGTAGATAACGCGGAGAACTTCAACGCGCCACGTAGCGCGAATACGAAAATACAAAGGAGAGTGTCATGGCTTTCACCCTGCCGGATTTACCGTACGACAAGACCGCCCTCAAACCGTTTCTTTCCGAGGAGGCGTTCGACTATCACCACGGCAAGCACCACAACGCCTACGTTCAGAAACTCAACGCGAACGCCGAGGGAACGGACTACGAGTCGATGGCGTTGGAGGACGTGGTTCTGAAATCCTACGAGGAGAAGCGTCCGGCGGTGTTCAACAACGCGGCGCAACACTGGAATCATTCGTTCTTCTGGAACTGTATGTCACCGAACGGCGGAGGCGCGCCCAAGGGCAAGCTCGGCGAGAAGATCGCCGAATCGTTCGAGTCGTTCGAGAAGTTTAAAGAAACCTTCGCCACGCAGGCGGCGGGCTTGTTCGGATCGGGGTGGACGTGGCTCTCGATGCACGAGGACGGAAAGCTGGAAATCCTACCGCTCCCGAACGCCGAGACGCCGTTGGTCCACGATCAGAAGCCGATCCTCACGATCGACGTGTGGGAACACGCGTATTACATCGACTATCGGAACGCCCGTCCGAAGTTCGTCGAGGGCTTCTGGGACGTCGTGGATTGGGACTTCGCCGAGAAGCAGATCGGTTAGCGTTTTCCCTTTCCCCACAACAAGCGGCGCCGCGCGACGAGAGTATCGAGCGGCGCCGTTTCGCGTTAATCCATAATCATTCGCAAGAACGACGTGCCTTGCTCTTCTTCGTCGTCGTCGCGACGATCGCCATAGTTTTCCTTACGTTCTTCGTCGCGTTCGCCGCCGTCGCGTCGTTCCTCCGCGCGCTCGCTTTGTTGTTGCGCCTTCATCTTTCTAAAGATGGTGGGCACGTCGAGCTCGTCCTCGCGCACGTCCTCGTCCGTCTTTTCGTAGTAGCCGAGCCACGAGTTCCAGAACTTCGAGTCGGTTTTCGCGCCGGTCGGCGCCGTTTTTTCCCCGCTCGATAAGTCGGAATCGGGAACGCGCTTTCCTTCCGCGTCGAAGCCCGTTGCGATGACCGTGTAGGAGACGTAGTCTTCCATTTCCTCTTTTTCGACGATGCCGAAGATAACGTTCGCTTCCTCGCCGGCGGCGTCGATGATCACCTTGTTGCCCTCTTCGACTTCTCGCATATTAAGATTGCTCGAACCCGTGATGTTCAACAAGATGCTCTGCGCGCCCTTGATTGACAAGCCCTCGAGCAAGGAGCTGGAGATCGCCTTCTCGGCGGCCTCGACGGCGCGGTTCTCGCCCGCCGACACGCCGACGCCCATCAACGCCACGCCGCTCTTGCTCATCACCGTGCGCACGTCGGCGAAATCCACGTTAATGAATCCGCTCACATTAATGATATCCGCGATGCCGCGCGTCGCCTCGTAGAGAACCTCGTTCGGTTTCTGAAACGCTTGGCGGAACGAGATGTTCCCGTCCACCACCGTTTTTAAGCGATCGTTGGGGATAACAATCAGACTGTCAACATAATCCCGAAGCTCCTTAATACCCGCTTCGGCGTTAAGCATCCGCTTCTTGCCTTCCCAACTAAACGGCTTGGTGGCGATGCCGACGACAAGGATATCCAACGATTTGGCGACTTGCGCCACCACGGGCGCGGCGCCCGTTCCGGTTCCGCCGCCCATTCCCGTGGTGACGAAAACCATATCGCTGCCTTGTAGCGCCTCGGCGAGACGCTCCTTATCCTCTTCGGCGGCTTTCCGACCGATTTCGGGGCTGGCGCCCGCGCCGAGCCCTTTCGTGATCTTATTGCCGATCTGAATCGTGGACGTGGCGAGACTCTTATCCAACGCCTGACGATCGGTGTTCACCGAAATGTAGTCCACGCCGTCGAGACCGCGCTCCACCATATAGTTAATGGCGTTTCCGCCGCCGCCGCCGACGCCGATGACTCGAAGAACGGCGTTGCCGTTTTGTGCTCTGTCGATTGTCGCGAAATGTCCCATATGGGATCTCCTCTCCTCGTTTGTTATAATTCGTCAAAAAAGTCCTTGAACGAAGTCCACGCTTGATTAAGCATACCCTTTTTCGCCCGCTTCTTTCGCGGTTTGAAAACGGCGGACTTCTTCTGTTCCTCTTCCGGAGCTTTCGCGGCGGGGAGCCCCGTAAGCAACCCGACACTCGTTGAGTACTCCGGACGTTCGATTTCCCTCAGCGAACCGGTGGCGCTTTCCAACGGCACGCCGATTTTCGCGGGCAAACCGAGGACCTCCTCGACAAGGTCCGCGCACCCGCGCAACAGCGATCCGCCGCCCGTCAACACGACGCCCGCTTTTATCTTATCCTTTAAGCCCGCCTTGCGCACCTTGCCGTCTATCATCGTAAACAATTCGCGCATACGCAGACTGATTATTTGCGTCAACAAACTCACGGGAATCCTCGAATTTTTCCGCGCGCCGACGCCATGTATTAAAATCTCCTCGTCCTTCACGATCGCTCGTTCGGTGGCGTATCCGTATCGCTTCTTCAGCGCTTCGGCCTCCTCGGTCACCACCCCGAGCGCTTCTCGTATATCGTTCGTCACCTGATTGCCCGCCACGCCGATCACTTCCGTGTATCGCACCGTATGGTTGTGCAGGATGGCGATATCCGTCGTGCCGCCGCCGATGTCGATGAGCAACGTACCGATGTCCATCTCGTTGTCGTCGAGCGTCGCCACGCTCGAGGCGATCGGTTGGAGAATGTATTCCCCGACCTCGAAACCCGCTCGCTCGACCGATTTCCAAATGTTCTGGATCGCGGCGATCGACGCCAACACAAGGTGGTTCACCGCCTCGAGTCTGCTACCCGCCATCCCGACCGGATTTTGGACGCCGCCTTGGTGATCGATGAAGAATTCCTCGGGAATGATATGCAGTATCTGTCGATCCGGCGAAATGGGAAACGTCTTCAGGTCCGCCTTCAACCGATCGATGTCCTCTTGTGAAATTTCACGGTCGGGATCGGCGATGGTGACGTAGTTCCTATGCCGCATACTCGAGATGTGTTCGCCCGCCACGCCGACGTTTATGACGCGCACGTCCACGCCCGCGCGATTCGAAGCGAGCGCCACCGCCGCCGAAATCGCTTCGGCGGTTTTACTGATGTTCGCCACCATGCCTTTGTGCAAAAAGCCGGCGCTCGGCGCCACGCCGAATCCGAGGATTCGTTGTACGCCGTCCTCGTCCCGCTCGGCGATCGCCGCGCACACTTTGGTTGTGCCGAGATCGACTCCGCATACATACCGGTCGCTCATAACGATGTCTCCCGATTCTCTCTCCCAAGAAAAATGTGTCTCCTATATCGCACGTCCACATAGTCGTAATCGTTCACGTCAACTCGGAACGCCGACGCGCCTTCGCGCGTTTCCCGCAACCGTAATAAATTTTCCGGCACGTTCGTTCGTTCGATGATCGCACTCGGCTTCATATCGACGAAACGTAACGTCGTCGATTCGTCGCCCGAGAGATCGACGTCGGAGAGCCGGTCGTACATCGTCGCGTCCACCGCCTTAATCGCCAACGCGACTCGATACGCGTGTAATAAATCGTCCGCCACAAAACCGCCCGGCGGCGGTTCTTTATACTCGGTGTTTATCGCCACGGGCAGATTCAACGCCTTCGCCTCGGGATAATAAGGCGCCAACGCGCGATCCGACATAATTAGATACGGCTTGCCGCCAACGATGGCGACGGCGATCGGCTCGCGTTCGACGACCCGAACCACGATCTTTCCGTCCGCCGCTCGTTCGACGCTCGCCGAGAGGATGTACGGGTGTTGCCGAACACGGTCGCGCAATGTCGGCAAGTCTCCGGCTCGCAACGCGGAATCGGTTTCCATCCTCGCAAATTTCAGATACGACGACTTGTCCAACAATTCCGCCCCCTCGAAACGCACGCGCGCTTTCGTGAGCTCGCCCGTCGATCCGCCGAAATAGGCGAATCCGACGATAACCGCGACTAACGCGGCGAATATGGCGACGCTCCTCGCGAGCGGCTTATTTATGTCGAGCTTAAACTTCATTGTTCTCCGATTCCAATTTCTCTATGTAGCGTTCGCCGTACTTCCACACGTCGCCCGCGCCGACGGTCATAACCAAGTCGCCGGGGCGCGCCGTCTCGGCGATCGCCCCCGGCAACGCTTCTTTATCGGCTACGTAGCGAGCGTTCGGATGTCCGAGGCGCGTCGCTTCGTTGACGATAATCTCGCCGGTCACGCCCGGAATCGGCTCCTCGCGCGCGGGATAGACGTCCGCGCAGATAAAAACGTCGGCCGCGAGAAACGCTTCGGCGAACTCGCGATAGAAATCCTTCGTCCGCGAGTAGAGATGCGGCTGGAACACGGCGATCGTTCTCCCCTTGGCTCGCTCCTTCGCCGCTTGCAGCGCGGCTTTCACTTCGGTCGGATGATGCGCGTAGTCGTCCACCACCATGATCTCGCCTTGGCGCTTAACCTCGAAACGTCGCTCCACGCCGCCGAAGGTGGAAAGCGCGCGCGCCGCCGTTACGGGCTCCACGCCCAACTCTATCCCCGACGCCGCCGCCGCCAGCGCGTTTCTCACGTTGTGCTCGCCCGGCATGCCGATAGTCGCCTCCGCGATCGTTTCGCCGCGTCGTATAATCTCGAAAGTTGTGCGCGCCTCGTCTTTCATCACAACCTTGGCGCGGTAGTCGGCGGAGTCGCGCAATCCGTAGGTGATTATCCTGCCGCGCACTCGTCCGGATATCCTCGCAAGATTTTCGTCGTCGGCGCAATAGAGAACAAATCCATAGAACGGCGGCTTGTTCGCAAACTCGACAAAGGCGTTCTCGATGTCCTCGAGATCGCGATAGATATCGAGATGATCGACGTCGAGCGTGGTGAGAACCGCGACGACGGGCGATAGCTTAAGGAAGGTCCGATCGTACTCGTCCGCCTCGACGACGATTAAGTCGCCGCCGCCATATCGCGCGTTGGAACCGCCGAGCGCCTTTGTCATACCGCCCGCAAGCGCCGTCGGATCGAGTCCGCCCTCGATCAGTACGTGCGCGGTCATAGCGGTGACGGTCGTTTTGCCATGCGTCCCCGCTATCCCGATTCCGTATTTCATACGCATACACTCGGCGAGCGCCTCGCTTCGTCGCACCGCGGGTATTCCCTTTCCAATCGCTGCGCGCAGTTCGGGATTGCCCGCGTCGATCGCGGCGGAGTACACAAGCGCGTCGGCGGCGTCGACGTTCTCCGCGCGATGCCCTTCGTAGATCACGGCGCCGAGCGACTCGAGGCGATCGGTGACCGCCGAGCGAGCGCGATCGGAACCGGAGACCTTGAAGCCCTCCTTCAACAACAACTCGGCGATGCCGCTCATCCCGACGCCGCCCACGCCCACGAAGTGGAATCTTCTGAAGTCCTTAAACAACGCGCCTCGGAACATATCGCTAACTCCCCTCCGCGTAGTCGAGAACTAATTCGGCGATCTCTTTCGCCGCGTTCGGTTTTCCGAGCGCTTTCGCGTTGGCGCGCAACTCGTCGAGTTTTTCGGAATCGTTTAATATCGAGCCGACCGTACCGACGATTTCGTCTTTCAACGTCTCGTCCGTCGTCGTTATCGCGGCGCCCGCGTTTTCCAACGACTTCGCGTTGTGGTACTGATGATTCGCGGCGACGTGGGGACTCGGCGCGAGAATCGACGGCTTGCCCAACGCGAGCAACTCCGCGATGGTGGTAGCGCCCGCGCGCGCGAGTACGAGATCCGCCGCGCCGTACGCCGCGCCCATATCCTCGATGAAGGGAACGACTTTCACGTTGGCGCGCTCGAGGTTTTTATGACGGTCGTAAAAACGTTTACCCGTTTGCCAGAGAACCTGCGCGCCCGCGTCGGTCAAGCGTTCGGCGGCTTCCGCGATCGCCTCGTTTATCGCCGCGGCGCCGAGCGATCCGCCGAGAACCAGCAGAGTCGGTTTAGCGGAGTCGAGTCCGAACGCGCGACGCGCCTTGTCGGCGTCCACGTTCGCGAGCGAACTCCTAACGGGATTGCCGAGGAGCTTGTGCTTCTTCGGAAATCGTAAAAACTTCTTCGCGTCTTCAAGTCCGAGACACACCGCGTCCGCGCGCTTCTCCAGTAGTCGCGTCGTTACTCCGGGATAACTGTTCTGCTCTAAGAGAATGACTCGAGCGCCCATAACGCGCGCCGCCCAAATTGCGGGACCCGACGCGTATCCGCCCGATCCGACCGCCGCGTTTGGTTTGAAACGCGTCGCGATCCACAACGACTGCGCGAGCGAGACGAGGAGCTTGACGGGAAAGAGAACGTTCTTCAAGGAGAACCTTCTCGCGAATCCCGCGACCCATATCGGTTTGAACTCGAAGCCAAGTTTCGGCGCCGCCTCCGCCTCAATTTTATTCTTCGCCCCGACAAACAGGATCTTCGCATCCGACCGCGCCGCGCGCGCCTCTTCGGCGACCGCCGCGGCGGGGAAGAAATGCCCTCCCGTGCCGCCGCCCGCAAAGAGTATTCGTATGTTCGAGCGCTCGGTCATTCTACGATTCGACTTTCTCGCTTGTCTTGGTTTTCGTTTCGTTGGTCAAAGCGATGTTAATGAGAATGCCCATCGAGACGGCGACGACGAACATCGACGTTCCGCCGTGACTGATGAGCGGCAAGGGCAATCCCGTTGTCGGAAGAATTCCGGACGCGACGGACGCGTTGACGAGCGCGTACCATCCGAGCGAGAGGGAGACGGCGAAGGCGAGTAGCTGTCCGAACCGGTCCTTCGTGTTCTTCGCGATGAGCGCGCCGACGACGCACATTAACACGTAGAGCGAGAGCGTGAAGCCCGCGCCGAGGAAGCCCGTCTCCTCGCCGAGTATCGCGAAAATGAAATCCGAGTACGCCTCGGGGAGAAACAAATTCCGTTGGGCGCTGTGCCCAAATCCAACGCCCGTCAATCCCCCGGCGCCGAGTCCGATCACCGCCTGCTTTACTTGCATATTCATTTCGCCTTCGCCGTTAACGCTGCCAACGAACGACGAGACGCGGCTACGCGCGTGGGAAAACATCATCGCCACCATCGTCACGAACCCGAGACTTCCGCCGAACGATACGCCTAAGTGCGGCAAACGCGCTCCCGCGACGAAGAGTAGCAGCATACTAATAGCGAGGATCATCGCGGCATTGCTCACGTTTGGTTCCAACGCCACCAACCCCGCGACGAGAAATACCCAGAACAAGATGTAGAGGAATCCGCCTTGGAAGTCGTGCAACTCTTTTCCTTTGTCTTCGATAAGCGCCGCAAGGTGTATGAACAACGCCAGTCGCGCGATCTCGGCGGGTTGGAAGCTAATAAATCCAAGATCTATCCAGCGCGTCGCGCCGTTGTACTCCGGCGCGAACAAGAGCGCGTAGAACAGCGCGACGACGGCGACGACCAAGAACGTCTTGCTGTAGGGCTTATATAATTTGTAGGGAATCATCGAAAAGACGACGAGTCCGACAACGCTCAACAACGCCTTCAGGATGTGCCCGTTGAAGAGGAAGAATTGATCTTCGTAGCGGAACTGGCTATACGAGCTACTCGCGCTCATCACGAGATACGACCCGAACGCCAAGAGAAAGAGACTTCCAAAAAATATTATGATCGCGTATTTCCTCATGATTTCGCCCTCTCAAACGCGTTTTTAAATGCTTCGCCGCGGCGCTCGTAGCTCTCGAACATGTCGAAGCTGGCGCACGCGGGGGATAGCAACGCGACGTCCCCCGGAGCCCCGTCCTTCAACGCCGCCGTCACGCACGCCTCCAAACTCTTCAATCGCTCGACCTCGACAATTTCCTTGAAATATCGTTCGACAAGTTCCGCCGACTCGCCGATCGCGTAAACTTTTTTCACGTTCCGTTTAACTAAGTCGCGTATGGCGTCGTAGTCGTTGCCCTTGTCGCGTCCGCCGAGCACGAGGAGTATCGGACTCTCGAAACTGCCCAAGGCGTATCGCACGGCGTCCACGTTGGTGGCTTTGGAATCGTTGACAAATTGGATTCCGTTAATCTCGCCGAGCGGTTCCAGTCGGTGCTCTACGGCGACAAACGTTCCCAGCCCCTTAACAATCGCGTCGTTCGAGACGCCCGCTCGTTTAGCGGCGACAATCGCGGCGGCGGCGTTGGCGAGGTTGTGTTCGCCCTTAAGCGCCAAGGCGTTTCGCGAACAACGGAATCTCTCCTCGCCGCCTTCTCGATAAACGATTTCTCCGTTCTCAAAGCCGCAACCGTCTTCGACTCGTCCATTCGTCGAGAAGCGGCGAATCGTCGCGGGCGCGTCGATCGGGCGCGTTCCGACAATCGGGTCGTCCGCGTTGATCACCGCGAGATCGTCCGAGGTCTGGTTCTCGAACATCCGATACTTCGCGGCGATGTATTTTTCGTAGTCGTTCTCGTATCGGTCCAAGTGGTCGGGCGTGACGTTGAGCAACATCCCGACGTTCGGTCGGAACCGGTCAATGAAATCAAGCTGGAAACTCGATACTTCGAGCGCGACGTAGTCGTCCGCAGTCGCGTCGAGCGCCGTTTCGGAAAACGCGAATCCGATATTGCCGGCGGCGCGGGCGGGTTTTCCACCCGTCGCAAGCAAGTGCGCGACAAGCGACGTCGCGGTAGTTTTCCCGTTGGTTCCGGTGACGGCGACGACGAACGCCTCGCAATAACGTCCCGCGAATTCGACTTCCCCGATCACGGGAATGCCGCGTCGCTTCGCTTCCACAACGGGGGGCGCGTCGCTCGGCACGCCCGGACTGAGCACGACAACGTCCGCGTCGTAGATGCGTTCGGAATGCCCGCCACGTTCGTAAGCGACGCCGAGCTCCTTTAACCGCTCCGAGGCGGCGCGCGCTTTCCGAGAGTCCGAGGCGTCGCTGACAAACGGCTCGCCGCCGAGTCGTTTCGTCAATTTCGCCGCGCCCATGCCCGAACGCGCCATCCCGAGTATCGTTATTTTTTTTCCGTCGAGTTTCATGCTATCGAATCTTAAATGTCGTCATCGTCAAGAGCGCCAAGAGTATTCCGATGATGTAAAACCGTATGACGATCTTCGGCTCCTTCCATCCTTTTAATTCAAAGTGATGATGCAAGGGAGCCATCTTGAAAAACCTTCTCCCCTCGCCGTACTTCCGCTTTGTGTATTTATAGTAGCCGCGTTGGATGATGACCGAGATCGTTTCCATAAAGAAGACGCCGCCGAGTATCGGGATGAGCAACTCTTTCTTGATGAGCACGGCGATCACGCCGAAGATCCCGCCAATGG